>OMQY01000223.1 GCA_900313405.1 uncultured Eubacteriales bacterium | reverse complement strand
GCCTTTTTCTCAGCTTCGATAGCCGCGCTTCTGTTAGACGAATACTGGGCCGGACGCTTGATGGGAGCTCTCTGCTGAAGCGGAGGCTTCTGCTCGGTCTTAGGCGCAGGCTTCGATGCAGCTGCTGTCGTAGCAGCAGCCGCTACTGCTGCTCCGGCCGCTGCAGGAGCAACATGTGCTGTCTTTGCAGCAGGTTCCGTCTTGGCTGCTGCCGCTGCGGCAGCATGATTGACAGATGCGCTCGCAGGTCTCTTGATCGGCGGCTTAAGGCCGGGGGCCGGTGTGGCGGATGCCGCTGTTGCTGCCGCTGCCTTATCGGCAGTCTCTGCCTTGGCTGCGGCTGCTGCGGCAGCGTGATTGACCGATGCACTTGCAGGTCTCTTGATGGGAGCCTTAAGTGCAGGCGCAGGTGCTGCCTCGGGGGCGGCCATAGCCTTTGCTTCCGCCGCTCTTGCGGCCGGTGTATTGGAATACATGGGTCTTATCGACCTTGTATTTGATGTCTGGAGATATCCGTTGACTACCTTGGGTGCTGCTGCACCGGCTGCAACGGTAGGTGTCGGTGAATAAGGTCTCATTCCGGTTACCTTACGGACGATACCGCCGGGGATGATATCTATCACGGCATCCTTACGCGGGAATCCCTTACGGTCGCGGAGATACTTATATCTTCCGCCGGCGAGTAACAGGATAAGGGCAACAGCAATGATCCACCACGGGAAATTGTTGCTCTTCTTGGAAGAAGTAGTAGCCGCTACTGCAACCTTAACAGTAGGGGTAGGTGTATCTGTGGCAGTCTCCGTCTCTTCAGGTTCCGTCTCATCAGGCTGGCTCTCCTGGATGACGGGAGCTACTACAACAACGGTAGGTGTAGGCGTAGGGGTCTCAGAGACCTCGGGGGTCGGAGTAGGCGTGTTAGTAGGAGTCGGCGTAGCCTCTTCTGTCTGAACAACAACTACGGGATCTGTCTCTGCAGGCACAGGCGTGGCCGTAGCAGGTACGGGTGTAGGTGTATCCTCTGCAGGGATCGGTGTAGCCGTAGGCTTAGGTGTATTCGTTGCCGTAGGCTTGGGGGTGTTAGTTGCATTCGGCTTGGGTGTAGGTGTTGCCGTTGCAGGCTTAGGGGTAGGTGTTGCCGTCGCGGGAACAGGTGTAGGCGTCGCCGTCGCAGGTACAGGGGTAGGTGTAGGTGTGTCCGTAGGAGGCGTTGTAGGGGTCGGGGTGCATGTATAGGATGAGATCGAATAACAGGTTAATCCGGTGAGTCCGGTACCGGAGATGTTCAATCCCCAGTTGGTGTTGAAGTTACCGCCGTATCCCTCGTTGATACTTACTTTGAGAGTGGCTGTATCATTGCCTTCAATAAGTGTTACGCCCCATGATGAATCTACGTGAACAGGTCTGTCAAGGAAGATGGTAAAACCCGCTGAAGCATATGCACCCTCAGCGAAAGATGATGTCGATCCGCTCAACTGTCCGCTGGTATCCGTCCAGACGGAAACTCTGATACCGACAGTGTTATCAGCATATACATCTCTGTCAGGTAATAAGAAAGTGAGCCCGACCATAACCAGGCAAACAGCAAAAAGAACCGCAATGGCGCGGAAGCCTCTTCTCTGATACACATTCGTCATAATCAACGACAACCCCCGTTATCTGATCTGTTCTGCCACCACACAGAACCTCTTTTGATTATATACCCTCCGGGGAGTTTTTTCATCTTTTTATATTAATAATAATTGACAGATGACCGGTGTCAGCGTTTTCGAGAAGCAAACCGGATAGAGAATCGACAAAAAATATAGTTTTGGGAAAAGAATAAAGCCCGCTTATCTGACAATATTATCGTGTATCTGTTGGTTCAGTTTGGACAGACCCGGATACCAATCAACTACAGGATCACCATGAGGAGGCTGCGGCATACGACATTCCTGAAACGTCCACAATCATTCTAAACCCCACTATATCAATCCTTTTATCATTGTGTTTCAGTTTAACTCCGATAGAATCGTCGCCGCCATATTACCATCCACAACCTCTGGTATTCATGTAAACTTCCGCTTCATGTTGAAGCGGAAGTTTTTCTTTGCAAAGACCGGAAGCGCACGTTCCCTTTTATCTTCTCCTGAACAGTCTCTTTACGGCATCGCGAGGTTCGTGCCCGCTCGCCAGGAGACCTATGAACCTTCCGACAAGGAGGATGACTCCGATGCCGATAAGCCAGACAAGCACGATCAGGACGATCTTAAGAGGAGACGAATAATGGGTCTCGGAGCCGCCGCTCGTCTTCTCGGATGAGTCCGTTACAGCCGGGTCTGTCCCGTTCGACGGGATCATATCCGATACAGCAGCGTCTGAGCCGGAAGAGCTGACATCAGGCACAGTCGCATCGCTTACCTCAGCAGATCCGGATGCCGTTGTTGTAACGGTCTCGCCGGCATCAACTGTCTCAACAGGCTCGGCAGGCTCGATGTCAATGCCCGAATAATCGCTGAGGGACATTCCGTTGCTGCCGAGAGGGATGGCATGATCGAGACCGATGAACGTGCCGTCTGATGTTTGCCAGAGAACACTTTCGACCAGGTCATATTTCTCGGTGTCCCAGGTTACGAAGTCATCGAGGACCAGCCCGCCGGTGTCACCGGAGTTGGCATTATAGCACCAGAAAGTGTGGTTCAGGTGGTACTCGGCGATCAGATCGCGCATGTACTGAAGCCATGTCAGGTTGTCCCCGCTCATGAAGCCTCCCCACTCGCCTATAAGCAGCGGCGCGATCTCCTGATCGTCGATATAGAGCCACGCATCATACCAGTAATCATCCATAAGTGACTGATATGTGAATCCGCCCTCGAACCAGGGCTGGGCATAGACTGCGGGGCCATAATCGTGAGGCGAATAGACTATCTGCGCATTACGCTCGGGAGAACCGAAGTCTATCGGATAGTACTCTACGGCGCGGAGATTGCCGCCCCACCACGAGTTGTAATAGTCCTCATCGTCAGTCGATGTGAAGTTGTTTGCGACGGGATCGATCGGGAAGATCTGTATGCCCTCGATCATGATCAGGGCATGAGGATTATTGTCCAGGACGATATTGCCGGCCTGCTCCGCGACATACTTCCAGTTGTTGGATGAAGTCGAATCATTCCATATCGCGTGCTCCGTCTCCGAGGCTTTGCCGTGCGGCTCGTTCTTCAGATCATAAGCGATTATCGTATCGTTGTCGGCATACCTGGCAGACACCCAGTCGAGAGCCTCCAGATACTGTTCGGCACTTATCCTGTCCGTATACCACAGAGGGGCGTTGTGTCCCGAAGCATCCGTATTGGCACTGTGGATATCGAGCATGACCTTCATCCCGTTCTGTGAACACAGCGTCAGCACGTAATCGAAGATCTCGAGCGAATTCATTCCGTTCAGTTCGGAGTTATAAGCCTGATTATAGTTGGCGGTCGGATATTCACCCCTGCTCCACTGAAGCAGCAGTTCAGCCGATATCGGCACACGAAGAAGGTTGAATCCGTGATCTGCGATACCTTTGAGTGCATCCTTGAGATTACAGTTCCATACCCCGTCGAAAATATTCGTTCCGGTATTATATCCGAACCAGTTACAGCCGGTCAGCCATACCTCTGTGCCGTTCATATCCGTGATCTTATCGCCGTCAGTCGTCAGCCAGTCATCTCCCTGAACGCCCTCCGGTGCCGGCGCATCCGGGACCTCACCCGTCGGAACGCCCGTCTCCTGAGTCTGGGACGATCCGCCGCCGTTGTTGCCTCCGCCGCCGTTGTTGCCGCCGGAATATGAGCCCTCGCCAGTAACTGAGATCAGTGAAGCGGAATCGATCCCGGATCCGCTTACCTGGATGCCGACATTGCCGTCAAAGCCCCAGGAATTGGCACCCGTGGCGGATACTACGGCGGTGACACGGTTGCCGGAGACCGTATAAGTATCGAATCCCCATCCGGATGCCGAATCGACTGTTCCGGAGAATTCGACGACGACAGTTATGGTCTCATACCCCGCACAGCCAGACAGCGTCAGTGTGATCTGTCCGCCGTTGCCCCAGGGATTGACATTGTCGACCTTTCCCGTCGCTTCCCCGAGGATAACGGGAGATGCGATCACTGTATCACCCTCATTTATGAGGTACGGAACAGTTGCTGTTCCTAAGAGAGCAGCCGCACTTATCAGTACGGCTGCGGATCTTCGTATTATCATGTAAACCTCTCTGTACTGTTCTTACACGTTGATCTCAATGGATCGTCCGGAAGGAGCATACGGTCTGTAGATGACGCCTGCGGCATCGAGCATCCGGCGGGCCGCTGCAGCTCCTTCGGTATCGTGATATTTGTCATCCGCGTAGATGATCTCTCTTATCCCCTTCTGGATAAGAGCCTTTGTGCATTCCTGACAGGGGAAGAGAGATACGTAGATCGTCGAATCCTTAAGCGCCGTATTACAGTTAAGGATCGCGTTCATCTCGGCATGGCAGACGTAAGCATACTTTGTCTCGTATGTCCCGCCTTCTCTTGACCAGGGAAAATCATCATCGGAACATCCGATAGGAAGACCGTTATAGCCTACCGTCAGGATCTTACGATCGTCATTAACGATACAGGCTCCGACCTGTGTATTGGGATCCTTGCTCCTCTGTGCCGACAGAATCGCAACGCCCATGAAATACTCGTCCCAGCTTATGTAGTCTTCTCTCTTGTTAGTACTCATCCGAACCTCACGTCAGGTGAAATGCTGCGGGAAACCCGCTGCTGTCGCGAACATAACTGCTATATTTTATATCAGAATATCCCTTACCGCAATAAACGCCTCGCTCATACAGGCCTGAAGATTATATCCGCCTGAGATGCCGTCGATATCGAGCATCTCACCTACGATGTAGACGCGGGGAGAGATCTTGGAACGCATCGTCTCACGGTCGACCTCCTTAAGGGAGACACCGCCTCTTGTAACGTAAGCATTCCCATACCCGGGAGCATCGTCGATATGAAGTGTCAGATGCTTGATCTCCTTCTCGTAGGCACGTCTCTTTTCTCTGGTAGTTGCCGAAGCATAGAGTTCGGTTACTCCCGCACGGACTCCGAGATTCTCGGCGACTGATCCGGGCACATAATTACTTCCGAGCGTCGTGAGCTTCGTATCAGGCTTATCGTTCACCAGTTGAGCGAATTCGGAATCGAACTCTTCGTCTGTGATGCAGGGGGCAAAATCGATCTCGATCCAACCGTCCCTGTCACCGATGTCACGAGGGATCTCGCGGCTTAGCTCCATTATCGCGGGACCGGATACGCCTCTTTCCGTGAAGAGCACATCTCCGGTTCCGGTCGCCTGTTTACGCGAATCATAGTAAAGGCTGGCGTCCGCTGACACTGAGACACCGCTGACGGCCGCGGTAAAGACGCGATCCTCCGAAGCAACGTCTACACTCGTCAGAGCAGGGATCAGGGGCGTTACCGTATGTCCGATGCTCTCCGCGAGCGCATAGCCCGATCCGTCAGATCCGGTCGTAGGATAACTCTTTCCGCCGCAGGCGAGTATTACGACATCGACAGTCGCATGACGTCCGTCCTCTGCCGTAAGGTCTGCGTGATCATCCATGATATCGATATCAACGCAGTTAAAGCCGGTGACGATATTGTCGCTGCCGACATATTTTGTAAGAGCATCAAGGATCGTCTTAGCTTTATCGCTCGCAGGGAACATGCGGTTATTATCTTCTTCCTTGAGCGGGACTCCGAGGACAGACTCGAAGAACTCCGCCGCATTATCCGGATCGAAAGCCTTCAATGCCTTATAGATATAGCTTCCTGCCTCATGGTAGCCTTCCTTAAGCTTGGCGGGAGCCTTACGGTTCGTGATATTACAACGTCCGTGTCCGGTCATAAGGAGCTTGCGCCCCGGGCGGTCACCCTTTTCGAGGATGGTATAGCAGACATCAGCGCCGAGATCCTTCTCGCGCTTCAAAAATGCTGCGGCAGCAAGACCTGCCATTCCGCCTCCGACAATGCCGACCCTGACACTCATCAGACGTCGTCCCTTCCGGCTGCCAGTGCGATACGTTCACACAGGTCCTCATACTTGATCCCGACAGCGGCTGCTGCTTCAGGCACCAGACTTGTATTTGTCATGCCGGGAAGGTTATTGGCCTCGATGAACCAGAACTTGCCGGCATCCTCATCGAAGATCATGTCGATCCTTCCGTAAGAACTCATTCTGAGTATCGCGAAGATCTTCTCGGCTTCGCGCTTAGCCTCTTCGGGATAGTCTCCGAGGTCAGCAGGACAGATGTGTGTCGTAAGTCCCGCCTGATATTTATTCTTATAGTCATAGAAGCCTTCGTGAGGCTTGATCTCGATGATCGGGAGCGCCTTGCCGCCTAATACTCCGACCGTGATCTCACGACCTCTCAGGAACTGTTCGACGAGGATGAGCTGTTCGTACTTCTGTGCATAAGCAAGTGCCGCTGACAGTTCTCCTTCAGTCTTTACGATCGATACGCCGCAGCTGCTGCCGCAGCCGATGGGCTTAACGACACATGGCAGCCCGATCTCATCCTTTACTCTGTCTATCGTGATATTCTCGGCCTTATCCGTGAACCACTTGGCCGTGTTCATTCCCTCGCCGGCAACCAGAGCCTTGGACAGATTCTTATCCATCGCGATGGCACATCCGAGGTAGTTACAACCCGTGTACTTGATGCCGTAAGCGTCGAGCACCGCCTGAACCTGGCCGTTCTCGCCATGTGATCCGTGAAGACCCAGGAATGCCACATCAGCATATTTGCATACTTCGATGACACGGGGACCGATCCACTCTTTCCTGCCGCCGTGCGCTGCGATCAGCGCGTTGAGGTCCGGCTCACTTTCCGGAATATCATAATCGAAAAGCTCCTCCGTACCTTTACGGAAAAGGTCCTCAACGGGAGTGTCATCCTCCACACCGTCGTACAGGTCGATAACGGCTACCTCGTGTCCTTTGGACAGCAGCGCGTTCGCGATAAGACTCGCCGACTTCTTGGATACATCTCTTTCGGGGCTTAAGCCGCCACCGAGTACTACAATACGCATATGATCAACTCCCTGATGCTTATTCAAGTGTCTCGATTATAGCAATAAAGAAAACGCCAAAAGCCCCGCAAACATTACATTTCTGTTACCCTCCCAAAACGTATCTGAATAGTAATAAACATGTAAAACTACGAACCGCCGGAAGGGGTGAACGTATTGTTATACTCTAATAAATATATTTTCGATTAAGGGGTTAATTATGCTTGCTGTATTATATCTCCTGCTTTGTATGATATTCGGAATATCGTTCGTTCTGATATGCGTCCCGGACGTCAGACGACTCCTGGTCGCCGCATCGCCGTCACGTAACACGACGGCTCAGATCCCGAGTGCGCTCTTTGCCGTACCCGCCGGCATCACGGTCGGTATGACGGTCGTCCCGATGTTCCACTATTATGCCATGTCTCTCATGGCCAATGTCATCGACGTTCCCGATCAGTGCAAGCGGCTCAGCACGTTGATCACCTTTGCAGTATTCGGTCTGCTCACGGTCATCAACTCGCAGAGCATCCTGCGCCACCGTAACAAGAGGACGGGAAAGGCGTCCATGATCCCCGATTACGACGGCAAGCGCTTCACATCGATCTTTTATGCGGTGTCCATTGTCCTGTTCACGGTCGCAGCCACGTTCCTGATGTTCTGGACCTACAGGATCGAGGACGGCAATCTCCTGGCCGGCTACTCCGTTTTCTCGGATCTGTCACCTCATACCGCCATGGTATCATCCTTCGGCGTGGGCTTTAACTTCCCGACACAGTATATGCACTTCCCGGGCGACGGAATACAGTATCACTTCTTCTTCTATTACCTTTGCGGAATGCTCGAATATCTCGGCCTTCCGATCGACTGGGCGATCAATCTGCCGAGCATGATCTCCATGGTCTGCTGCTTCACGCTCCTGGGTCTCCTGACCGTGATCATCAGCAAGAAGCGTGCCGGCTTCATCATCGCGCCTATACTCGTGCTGTTCAGAAGTTCTCTGATCGTTTTCGATCATATAGATGAGCTGAAGGATCAGGGTATGAGCCTGTCCGAAGCACTCAAGGTCATCCGCAAGTCGACCGAATGGTACGGAACGACTCCTTATGACAACTGGGGTATATGGGCGATCAACGTCTATCCCAACCAGCGCCACTTTATGCTCGGCATGTCGCTGATGCTCCTTCTCATAATCACGATGCTGCCTTTTATCCGCAGGATGAGCACCGCACTCATTCAGGCAACAGGCGGCAAGAATAAGCTCAAGACATTTATCGCTTCACCTAATGCATGGTACTGGCGCAAGAACGATCCGATGTCACCGCTCCGCCTTATGATCCTGACATCCGTTGTCGTCATTGTAATGCCTTATTTCCACGGTTCCGCGCTCATCGGCGTCCTGCTGGTACTCGCGGCAATGGCGGTCTTCAGCGAGAGCAGGCTCGTATACCTCTGTATCGCGATCTGCGCCGTAACATCATCCTTCATCCAGACCAATCTCTTCTCCGGCGGCTCCGACAACGTAGTCAACTTCGAGCACGTAAAGGGATTCGTATCAGAGGATAAGACTACATCAGGCGTGATCGAGTATCTGTGGAAAGTCACATTCATGACTATCGTTGTTGCAGCGGTCTTCGCCATATATCTGTTGGTCCTCGACATAATCAGGAAGAAACCGATATACCGCTCGCTCCTGTTCCTCTGCTTCCTCGTACCGCTGATCTTCGCCTTCAACTGGCAGGTGTCCAGAGAGATGCTCGCCAACCACAAGTTCATCCAGTTCAGCCTGATCCTCGTCGATGCCTTCACGGCCGGCGCTCTCGCCACGCTCTTCTCACCTTCGTTCACCAAGCGTGCCGCTCCGGTAAATACATTCAAGTCTTTCTCCGCATCCAGGAGAGAGGCCGGCTCGAAGAAAGCCCGCGAAGCCAGAGCCAAGGCCGAGGCCGAGCTCAAGGCGGATCCCGAGTCCGACATCTCGACATACGAGTCCGACAATGCCGACAGCAGCGTTAACGACTCCAAGAACGACAACTACATCATCCCCCGTAATTACCGCATCGCGATCAGGATCGTTGCCTTTATAGTCGGCCTGGCCCTCATAATCCCGCTGACGGCGACCGGTATCAGCGAGTGGTACACCTATTACAATCTCAACAAGGACGGCTACGCCATGGTCAACGTCGATTCGCCTCTCGTCGAATGGATCGAAGAGAACACCGACGAAGATGACGTCTTCCTGACACCGCGCTGGTCGCTGAACCGTTTCGTCCTCGCAGGACGTCCCCTCTACTATGGCTGGCCCTACTACGCCTGGTCCGCAGGTCACGACACCGACACGCGCCAGCTCATCTATGACTGGCTCCTGACGGGCTGTGACGGCAACATCGACACCTTCAGGAACTACTGTCGTGAGCGCGGCATCAAGTACCTCGTCCTCGATCCTGAATTCTACGCATACACGACAGAAGACGGGCGCTACAACACTATCGCCGCCGACTTCTTCGCCGCGAACCTGACTCAGGTCGCATACTTCGCCGACGATTACAACACGATCGTATATCAGATCTACTGATACCGGCGCATCAAGCGCGTTCTCAAGCAACACAAAGCCCGCCCGGGTATTCCCGGACGGGCTTATTCTTTGATGAGTCAGTTCCCGCCTTTATTCTCCCAGCTTATTTGCCAGGTATTCGGCGAGCTTGTTCAGGTAGCGCGCTACTACCGCATATCCGACTACGATTATTATGATCGGTACTACGCTTCCTGACAGCTTGGAGTAGTCCTTGATGAACACTGCCGCGAAGTACAGGATCAGAGCCGTAATGAGACTCAATACGAAGTATATGACCTTGAACTTTACCGATCTGCCACGTGATGCCATAACGCGCCTCCTACTGAATCACTGAGTGTCAACTGTTACTCTTCCTCAGCCTTAGCTGCGGCGATGACCTTCTCGGTTACTTCCGGAGGTGCGGGCTCATATCTTACGTGCTCGATGGTATACCAGCCTCTTCCCTGTGTCATAGACTTCAGGTCTGTGGCATATGTAGCCATCTCAGCTGTAGGAACTTCGCACGATACGACCGTAGCGCCGTCTTCGTCAGTACCGTAACCCATGATACGGCCGCGTCTCTTGCTCATGTCACCCATGATGTCACCCTGCTTCTCCTCAGGGATATGAACGCCTACCGTACTGTAGGGCTCGAGGAGGATCGGGCTTCCCTGCTCCATACCTGCCTTGAATGCAAGGCTGGCGGCGATCTTAAACGCCATTTCCGAAGAGTCTACATCGTGGTAAGAACCGTCGACCAGCGTAGCCTTCAGATTAACTACGGGATAACCTGCGAGGACACCCTTCTTGATGGCATCCTGGAGACCCTTCTCGACTGCGGGGAAGAAGTTACGGGGAACGGCTCCGCCGAATACCTTCTCTTCGAAAACAAGCTCTTCGGAATCAGGATTAGGCTCGAACTCGATCCATACGTCACCGTACTGACCGTGTCCGCCGGACTGCTTCTTGTGCTTACCCTGAACCTTGACCTTCTTACGGATCGCCTCACGATAAGGAACCTTCGGAGCTGCAAGTTCTGCGTCAACGTTGTACTTGGACTTGAGCTTGCTGATGAGGACCTTGATCTCGGACTCGCCGAGACCGGAGATGACCATCTGCTTTGTCTCGGGATTTGTCTCAACCTTGAAGCAGGGATCCTCATCCGAGAGCTTTGTAAGACCTGCCATGATCTTATCTTCTTCGCCCTTCTTCAGAGGCTTGATGCTCATCGACAGACAAGGTGTCGGGAAGGAGATCTTAGGCATCTCGATAACTCTCGTCTTATCGCACAATGTGTCATTGGTCTGTGTGATCGCGAGCTTGGCAGCACAACCGATGTCACCGGCTGATACGCTGTCTGTAGGGATCTGCTTCTTACCTACCATGAAGAAGAGATTTCCGATCCTCTCTTCCTTGCCCTTCGTAGCATTATATACAGTGGAGTTAGCCTTGATGACACCTGCATTTACCTTGAAGATGGAGATGCGGCCTACGAACGGGTCAGCGATCGTCTTGAATACAAATGCCGCAAGAGGATCGTCAACATTACATGCGACCTCGATCGTGGAACCGTCAGGCAGCGTGCCCATAAGGACGGGCTTCTTGCCGGCCGGAGGTGTATCCTTGGCGATACAGTTCAGAAGGAAGTCAACACCCCAGTTCATATATGCGGAACCACAGTAGATAGGATGGAGCAGACCGTCTCTGAAACCGGCATGAACACCGTGACGGAACTCATCTTCCGTGAAGGGCTCGCCTGCGAAATACTTCTCCATAAGAGCGTCATCAGACTCGGCAACAACTTCGTTGACGGCATCCTGAAGCTCGTCGATCCTGGCATTGAACTCATCGGGCAACGGGATCTCGGAAGAAGCACCTGTCTTGCTATCAAGAGCGAAAGCCTTACGGTTCATAACATCAACGATACCCGTCATCTTTCCGTCTTCCATAATGGGAAGCGACAGCGGTATAACGCTGGAGCCGTAACGGTTACGCATACGCTCGATAACACCCTCGAAGTCCGCGTTAGGCTCGTCCATCCTGTTAACGAAGAACAGGAAAGGAACATTCTTCTTGTTCAGGAGTCTTATAGCTTTCTCGGAACCGACGGATGTACCGCCCTTAGCGGAGATCATGACTATACCGCTGTCTGCGATCCTGATACCGGACATCTCTTCGCCTAAGAAGTCAAAGTCACCGGGAGTATCGATGATATTGATCTTACTGTCCTTGTACTCGCAGGTGGCAACTGTGGCATTGATCGATATCTGTCTCTTGATCTCTTCGGGATCAAAGTCCATCGTCGTATTGCCGTCTGTAGTCCTGCCGACTCTGTCGATCGCCTTGGTGTAATACAAGATAGCTTCTGCCAACGTTGTCTTACCGGAACCCTGATGTCCGAGCAATGTGATATTGCGTATCTTGTCTGCGGAATAGTTTCCCATAAGTGCTTCCTCCTTAGGATTTAAACAATATGTTCCTATTATAAAGCACTTTCTGTGCTAATTCCACAAAAAGATTTAATTTCTATAGGGATTTTTTGTGATGCTGTGGCAAAATCCTCGCATAGCGCCAAACAAAAAAGGACCGTCACATTTACGTGACGGCCCTCTGATCTTACTTACTGACTCAGTCGATATTATTTCTTCTTCGGTCTCTCGAAGATCATGACAACTCTGTCTTCCTTGCTGACATAAGCGCCTACGGAAAGCGATCCGCCGGAAGTGTCATTGCCCTGGAGAGAACTCTGGATCTTGCCGCCGTCATCATTGATGATCGATACGAGTGTCCAGCCGTCAGCAGACTTCTTCTTAAGGACTTCGTTGATACCGTCGGTATCTACTTCGCTCGAGCCGTTGTGGTTAACGACCTCTACACTATATTCCTTAGGGCCTGCTGCCGCACCGCCGAAAGCGCCGGACTGTGCCTTCTTCTCAAGTGTAGCAATAGAGTCTTCAAGTGCTTTGATCTTCTTGTCAAGTTCCGCCTTTTCCATTTCCATCTCCTCGATCTTCTGATCCTTGTCTTTGATCTGCTTCAGGTATTCACCCTTGGCACTCTCGGTAAGAGCAGCTTCCTTAAGGAATACCGATCTCTTCTCGGCATCGAGGATGATCTCCTCAGCAACTGCCTTTGCCTGAACCTCGGCATTCTTGGAATCAGCGATGATCCTCTGTGCCTGATCGTACTCATCCTTGATGGACTCGATCTGCGAGCTCCAATCCTTCACCTGGTTCTCGTAATCGGCGATCTGACTGTCGAACTCGGCGCGGGTCTTATCCATGCCGGCCTTCTCTTCCTCGATCTGCTTCTCGAGTTCTTCCTTCTGAGCGGCTACCTGCTGAGCTTCCTCAACTACAGCCATGATCTCATCGCGCTGCTTGCCGGCTTCCTCAGCCTCGGCGATAACCTGCTTAGCCTGCTCTACGAGACCGTCGAGCTCAGCCTGAGCATCAGTCCTTCTCTGCTCGATCTCGGCGATTATGACTTCACGTTCCTTGTTGATCTGTACGAGATCTGACTCGGCCTGTTCCTTGACCTTGAGAGCCTCGGCAGCCTGTGCCTCGGTGATCTCACGGGCTTCCTTCTCGAGTCTTTCCTTCTCTGCCTCGAAGTCCTTCTGGAGCTGTTCGATCTCCTGTTCCTTAGCTCTGACTTCCTCTTCCTTGGACTTCAGTTCGTCGACTCTCGCCTGGATCTCCTTATCCTTGGCGGCTATCTCCTCTTCCTTCTCGCGCTTGATCGCGTCGGAATTATCAAGGACTGCCTGGAGTTCCTGTGCCTCTGCTACAACAGCATCTCTCTTGCTGATAGCTTCCGCATATTCCTTCTCAACCTGGATGGCCAGTTCTTCTGTCTGTCTCTGTGCATCTTCGAGGATCTTCTGCTGTTCCTTCTCGGCCAGCGCGATCATCTCCTGATACTTGGCTTCGCCCTCGTCGATCCTCTCCTGACGGATCCTCTCTCCGTCCTTACGTGCCTCGTCTATCTTGGCTCTCTCGGCTTCAACAGCCGTTCTTGTTATGTTGAGTTCTTCCTCGAGCTTCAGCTTCTCATCGATAGCGTTCTTCTGCATTGCCGCATATTCGGCGTCGAGCCTTAACTTCTCGGACTCGAACTGAGCAGTCAATGTGTTGATCTCACGGGTGATCTTGCCTCTTATCTCCGTAAGGTGCTTTTCCTCTTCGGACTTCTTGGCCTCCGCCCTTGCCAGATTCTCCTCTTCCTTCTGCGTCAGTACCTTCTGAGCCTCGGCTACTGCGGTATCCGTCTCGCCCTGAGAAGCCTTCTGGAAATCATACTTACACATTGAACAACGTGCGACATTGTCGCCCATCATTACTCCACAAACAGGACACTTCTTCATAGTGTTCAACTCCTATATCGACAAAAAGTGAAGCGAACCGATTCCGATCCACTCAAACATTATAGCACCAAATATCATAAAAAAATTATATTCTTGTTTAATTATTTGTGAATT
>OMQY01000220.1 GCA_900313405.1 uncultured Eubacteriales bacterium | reverse complement strand
CCGACAGAGTCAAGGCCGTATTCATTATCAGCCTTTGTGGGCTTGATAAGGTCCGGGCCCGAGACGAGCTTAAGATCATTCTCGCGGATGAATTCTCTCCAGTATCCTTCCTTAAGGCATGACCATGTAAGATATATCTTGGCCTTCGGATCCACCATTGAAGCTCCTATGGCGAAAGCGTTGATATTGGCAATATTACCGCAGATCGGATATGTCGATACATAACCTATGCGGTGATCCTCCGACATGCTCGCAGCGATGATGCCGAGAAGGAACTTTGCCTCGTACATCCTTCCGTAATAAGTCCTTACCGCATCGTGTGACAGATGTACCGAACAGTTGAGAAACTTGATGTTCGGATATTTGACTGCGGCTCTCAGGGCGAACTCCATCTGAACAGGAGATGTGGTAATGATCATGTCGGCTCCGTCAGCTGCTGCCGCTTCAACGGAATCGGCAAATTCTTCCTCTGTATCCTTACAGTCGCAGGCCAGTGTCTTAACAACGCCCGGGAACAGAGCTTCGAGCTCGAGACGCCCCTTCTCGTGTCCGTTGATCCAACGTGATCTTGTGGCATCGCCGTCATAGAGGAAGAGTATCTTAAGAGGATGCTGTTCGCTGTATGTCGGCTTCTTGATGATCGAGTCTATGATCGGGATAGCATTCTTCTTCTGAAGCTGAGGCTCCTCCGAGAATGTGATCTGATTACCGTTCGCTCTTATCCTGATCTCACGCCAGATCTGGTTGATATTCTTTTTGATCTCTTCGGCCGGAGTGTTGATAAGACTCTCGTACTTATACATGTCGATATATACGAGGAACGCGTCGCCGACAGTGATCGAATAGGCAGATCCGCCGGCTGAGAGATAGGCCTTGGTAAAATTAAAAAATGCCGACTTCAGATCAAGCAATGTGTCCTCATCCCAAGGTTCATCATATGTCTTGCCGATAGCCTCGGCAAGTCTGTCGTAACAACCCTCTTCGGTGAAGGTTATATCGTAGTTGGAAGTGCACTTGTAGAACTTAAGGAATTCGTAGTAGATGTTGACTTCCTTGTCGTCCTTGTCCTCCGGAACAGGAGGGAGCACACGGGTGACGTTGGCAAGTATCGTCGGCTGTTCGAGAAACTTCATGACAGATACACGTTTGTTGCCTTCGGATACGTAGAATTTACCCATGAACTCGGTTACTACGATAGCATCATTGATTCCCTGTGAAGTCTGATACTCCATCAGATTGACCCATTTCATCCCGAATTCGGTATCCGGCGGAAGGAGCGGCATGAAGTTCCTGGCGAAAGACTCCTGGCGGCCCTTTGTAACGGTTCCGACAACAAGATACAGAGGGATCTCCCGTGTGCCGATCTTCTCTTCCTTGAGAGTGGTCCTCGTCGGGAGCATATAGTCGAGAGCCGGAAGGTAAGGATAGTGTCCTTCACTTAGGGCTTTCTGATATTCTTTATTTCCAAGTTTCCTGGCTTTTACATAATCTTCGGATGCTGTTGCCATAATCAATACCCTTTATCTGATATTCGGTCAGTCCTTTTGCTACATGCTTATTCTATCATTAACGGCATTAACTGTAAGTATGTGATAATGACCAAAGGATCGAAAGCCTGCTTGTGTCGCGTATGATATAATGATCATACGTAATGTGGAGGGAACATGAAGGGACTTGAAGATAAACTCAGATATAAGCGCCTTGCAATAGCGGCAGTCCTGCTTGCTGTTCTCTATCTGGCACTGGTTACGATAGTGCCCGGTATGTCTATATGGGCAACGGGTATCGATAATACTTTCGATGATTATAAAAGAATAGAAGCGGGTGAAGAATACAGTTTCAGCTTCGCGATGCCTTATGACAGATTAACTAAGGTCGGAGTCGACCTTAAGAATGTCGGAGAGAATGAGAAGGTCTTCCGGATCGAAGCCGAGCTTATCCTGACTGATGATGAGGGGAATATCACCGCCAGACAGGATGTCAACAGCGTCTATGAAGATTCGATCGATCTGTCGGGTAAAAAAGTGTGTGAAGGGGAGAGATATACTCTCACTCTGAGGCTCGATTCCACCGGTAATTCGGAGAAGGATATCTTCCTCGGATTCAACTCTGATGATCGCATGTTCATATCTGTCGAGGGCCTTCATACAGGTGTGGATTCCAAAGCATCCTTTACGTTCCTTTATATCGTTATAGCGGCACTCCTGATGATATATGTTGCCAATATGGGGCAGGGGACTGACAGGAAGCGCGACCTTACCGATAAGACCCTGTTCTATGCGGCCATAGTCATGGCAGTGATACTCCTGAATCAGCCTTTTGATCTGTTCATGATCGCCAAGGGAGGACTCAGGTTCATAGATGCCGTTAAGAGCGGGCATATCGTCGATTTCTACGATTATGTATACGACAGGGAGATCACGCTCGGTACGGAGAGGATATATGTCTGTTATTTCTACAGTGTATTTGTTTACCTGCCGGTATCGATCCTTCTTATCCCGTTCAGCTTTGTCGCTGACGGCGATCTCGGACGTGGGACGCTTGCCAATTCGATAGTACTCTATCTGGATGCGATCGTGGCAGTGGCGACTGTCCTGTCGGTGAAGCTGCTCGACCGGACTGTTAAGGAATGTGATATGCCCGAAGAGTACGGCAAGAGCGTGCGTAAGATGTTCGCGTTCTCTACGATCCTGATATACGTAACAGTAGCCTTCGGACAGATCGATATCTTCTATGTCATCCTGATGCTCCTGGCGCTGCCGTATTACTTCAGGGGACGATATAAGATATTCTCGCTTATCATGTCTATAGTCGTTGTCTTTAAGCTTATCCCGCTTATGGTCTTTATTCCCATGATCCTCCTGGTCAACAAAAAGCTTAAGGACATTGTTATCAACACGGCGATCTGTGTATCGGCTACGTTGGTCTCAACGCTCGTCTTCGAGAGAGGACTGGGATATTCCGTGATAACCGAGATGGTCAATGAATCATTCTCATTTGCCGATCGTCTCTTCGAGGTGAGCCTCGGCGGAAGGATCTCGGTGTTTGTACTGCTATATGCGATAATCTGTCTGATCTGTTATATGAGCAATACGGATCCGTCAGACAAGAAGGAACTTCTCTACAGATCTATGCTCGTGATGTTCGCATCTTACGGTGTGTTTATCGTATTAGTATCCTGGCATATCCAGTGGCTCATACCGCTCGTCCTGTCGCTGGCTTTCCTGTTCCCGTTCGTTAAGAATGACAACAGGCTCCTGATAGCTGATATTGCCATGGAGACTCTGTTGATGGGGATCATCTTCTTCAAGGAGGATACTGTTTATCTGCTCGATTACGGTTCTCTCTCAGTATCTGATTACGAGTATGCCGGTCCGTCGGTCAAGGTTGTCCTCGAGGGCATAAGTCCACTCATACTTCCGACATTCTGTTCGCTTCTTGCAGCGCTGATACTGTTCTTCATAGTGTACTTTGCCATGGATATCAGAGCGCGTTCCGGTTCCGGGAAGGGTTATGTTGCCGTAACGGATCATACTCTTGACAGGGATCTCGTTACCGTAAGATTATTCATCTTCTTCGGCACACTGATCCTCTATACATGGTGTTACTACTTTATCGGCTGATCAGATAACGACGAATCCCCGGGCTGTCAGGAAGTCCTCCATCTCGTCGAAGTCATGAGCGTGGAATACCGCGATGGGATTACCGAGCTCTCGATTGTAGGACAGATAGAGATAGTCGATATTGATGTTGCTCGAAGTTATGTCGGACAGAAGTCTGTTAAGACTTCCGGGTTCATCTCCGATATTTACTGCGATCACGGGGTCCAGGCGGCACATATAACCTTCGTCCGTGAGGAGCTTAAGGGTCTTTTCCGGGTCCTCTGCTATAAGTCTTACGATACCGAATTCCGCACTGTCATTAGTGACCAGTGCCGATACATTGATCCCGGCATCGCTTATGAGTGATGTTATCCTGTTCATGGCGCCTTTTTTATTCTCAGCGAAAATAGATACTTGAGTCAGCATTTGATTCCCTTTCCGTTGCTTTATGCAATAAGATCAATGCATTATATCATATTGAGCGTTTCTGAATAGTCATAATAAAGATGCGTGACTTTACTCGTTTAAAAACACGCGCGCATGAAATATAATAGAGAAGGATTACCGCATCGACGGAGGGGGTTATGTTCAACGGCAGGAAGACGATCGGCGTATTTGTCAACAGAGCCGAGAAGGAATACCAAGGGGATATGTGTTCGTCCCTGATAAGGTATGCTTACACTGCCGGATATAACATACTTTTTTTCACAAGTTACGAGATCAGGGAAGAAGAGAATAAGTACGAGATCTACGGCGAGAAGATAATCGATATCGCTCCCGTAGAAGACCTGGACGGGATAATCGTAGCTCTTGATACATACGATAAGGGACGTTTCAGAGAGAAGATCTATGAGATGATCAGGACGAGAGCTACATGCCCTGTCGTATCCTTCAGAGAAAGAGCAGACGGGTTCTATTGTGTAGAGTCCGGAGCCAATGATTCCATGAGAGACATACTCGAGCACCTGTACCGGTATCATTCGTGTCGTGACATCTCTTTTATGATGGGATACGAAGGCCACTATGACAGCACCATGAGAGAAGAAGCATACCGCAGGTTCATGGCAGATCACGGCCTTACCATTTATCCGAATTCCATGTTCAGGGGCGATCTGTGGAAATATATGGGCGATGAAGCACTGCGGTTCTTTATGTCTGATCCGGATCGTAAGCCGGATGCGATCGTATGTGCCAATGATTTTATGGCAAGATCGATATGCGATGCTGCGAGGAAGATGGGCATCAAGGTTCCTGATGACATAAGGGTAACAGGTGTTGACGATGAGTCTATCGCATATATCATTCAACCGACTCTGAGCACCATCGGGATAGATGTTGACGGAATGGCACGTGAATCGGTAAGACTTATCTCGGACATCAATAACGGCATCGACAGGGAGAGGACTGTCACTGTACCTGCCAGACTCCTCTTCAGAGAGAGCTGCGGGTGCGGCAAGCCCTCCGGTGACGAGGAGATGCAGAATATCGAATACTATTTCCGCATCAATGAAGAACTGCTGGAAAACCATACCAAGCAGAACTACTTCAGGATCGATCTGGCAAGCTTCGGGCCTCTCGACAGTCTGCTTGATATCATCTCTGACAACATCGGTATAAACGGTGATGTCAGCGAGTTCTATCTGTGTCTGCTCAGCGGATATGACGAATTCGGTCTGCCGAGTTTTACGGATGACCTCCCTGATTCGGCGGAACTGCTGCTTAACTGGAAGGACGGCGAGAGAAGACCGGTCGAAGGAAGGACGCTTTATGACAGGACCAAACTCCTTCCGGACGGGCTGTGTGGCAATGAGCCCGTAAACTATTACATTACGATGCTCTATGATCGCGATAATGCGCTCGGGTTTACGGCTGTCAGGTTTAACGGATATCAGGAGAGGATCGGTGTATATTTCCACAACTGGAACCTCACTGTCGGCTTAACGCTCAGCAGGTATTTCATATACAAGAGAGCCCGGCTGCTCAAAGATATCTATGAGAAAAACAGCATAACGGATTATCTGACCTCTCTTTATAACAGGAGGGGACTCGGAGAGTTCCTGGAGCTTCACAGATCAACATGGATCTATGAGAAGACAAAACTCATATTTATCAGTATCGATCTTGACCACCTTAAATATACGAATGATAACTTCGGACATGAAGCGGGCGACCGTCTGATCAAGGCAGCGGCCGATGCTGTCAAGGCTATCGTTCCGAATAACGGTATCGGAGCGAGGATGGGTGGAGATGAGTTCCTGGCAATCGCATATGGTGAAGAGAGTGATGCAGCTGAACTTAAAGCACGTCTGATCGCCAAGGCATCCGAGACATTTGTCGGAAGCGGGAATGATCATGACCTCTCGCTGTCCGTCGGTTATTGCTGTGTTACTGCACATGAGGGCATGGATCTGGCAGAGTGTATCGAGAAGAGTGATGCAGAGATGTACAGGGCAAAGATCTCAAAACGGGGGAAGTAGGTTTTGGCGGATAACGGAAGGAAAAGGATAGCATTATTGCTTGGTCAGCCTGAAGAGTATTACCAGAGTTGTTTTATCTCCGGTTTCCTTGAATCTGCCTTCGGCAACAACCTTGATGTATGTGTTTATGCCATGTATATCAAGTATCAGAATAATCCTGCGCGTGAGAAAGGCGAGTCGGCCATTTTCTCGCTTATCCCTTATGACAGGTTCGATGCCGTTGTAGTTATGGCCGACACGATCCAGACGCCGGGCATTGCTTCGGAGATAGAAGAGAAGATCCACAAAGACTACAAGGGCAAAGTCCTTTTCGTCGACAGCGACAGTCCTTACTTCCCTTCCATTCACACCGACAACTATAATCCCGAGAAGAAGATAGTCTCTCATCTGATCGAGAAACACGGATACAGGGATATCATCTTCCTCGCAGGCAAATCATGGCATCCTCATTCCCAGATACGTCTTCAGGCTTATAAGGATGCGATGACGGAGCACGGCCTCAAAGTCGATGAGAAGAATATCTATTACGGTGACTTCTGGTATACGAGCGGCGAGAGCCTTGCAGAGACTCTCCTGTCCTCCGACAGACCGCTTCCCGATGCGGTCGCGTGTGCGAATGACTGTATGGCAATGGGACTGGCTAACGGTCTTATCAGGGGTGGTGTAAGGATCCCTGAAGATGTAGCCGTTGTAGGGTATGACTCAATAGACGAGAGCAGGCACGCTCCCATTCCTGTAACGTCGGTTAATATTCCTTCGGATGTATTCGGAAGATACGCAGCCGATACTGTCTATGACATGATATGCGGAGGTACCGTAAGGCCGTTCAGGGCCAATCCTGATCTCTTTATAGGCGGAACATGCGGATGCGGATGTGACAGTGCGCGGCCCGCATATTACAGGCGTGACAGTTGGAGTACGGAGCTTTCCGAAGGAACAGTCCATTCCGTTCTGACACATATGGATGAGGATCTGCTGGAACAGTCGACCGTGACCGGGCTTATCAGTTCGATATTCTCATACACATATCTTATCGGCAGTTTTGACAGCTTTGATATCTGTCTCAACCGTAACTGGGAGAACTTCAGTGACAACAGGAATAACAGAGGGAAGTTCGAAGATAACCTGGTCAGGATAATAAGCTGCGGATCCGAAGACGAGAGCCGTAACAAGATCAGCTTTGATCAGACGATCAGATCGGACGAACTCCTTCCCGAGATCTGCGATCAGAGAGATAAGCCGAAAGCATACTTCTTCATGCCGATGAACTATGAGGATATCGTATACGGATATGCCGTCATAAGTTACAGCGATCCCGGACACGGGATAACGGGAGAGTACCGCTCGTGGCTCAAGAGCGTGACCAGAAGCCTCGAGTACTTCAGAAGGACAGAGGCACTTATACGCGGTAACCGTATCCTCGGCGAAGGATCATTGAGGGATAATCTTACCGGTCTTTATAACTACCACGGCTTCTATAAACAGGCTGCTACGCTTGTCGGCATGACGCGCAATAACGGCGGTTATGTGAGTGTACTCGCCGTGGATATCTGCGAGCTGTCAAAGATAAACAATACATACGGCAGACGTGACGGCGATAATGCGATCATCGCCGTAGCGAGCATCCTCGATTCCGTATTCAGTACCCGTAACTGTCTTTGTTTCTGTATCGGTAACGGTGAGATGGTCGCAGTCAGGATAACGACCCGTGAAGGAGAGAGTGAGATCCTGGAACTGAAGGAAGAGTTCATGAGAAGGCTTCATGAGTATAACGAGAAGTCGGAACTCGACTTCGATATAGCACTCTACTCGGGGATCGAGACCGGAAGTCCTGAAGATGTTACGTCGCTCGAGGCACTCGTCAATGTTGCCATCCTCAAGAAGAACACGGTCAAGACGGAGGCCCACAGGATAAGGCTCGATCAGACACTTACTCCCGAAGAGCAGGAAGAGGCAAATCTCGTATGCCGTATATTGGATGACAACCTGATCGATTATCATTTCCAGCCGATCGTAAATGCGAAGGATGGAAGCATATATGCTTATGAAGCTCTTATGAGACCCGGTGTCACTCCGCATATGATGCCTGACACGGTCCTTCGCTATGCCACATATCTGAACAGGCTCTACGATGTGGAGAAGCTTACCTATATGAATGTCTCCCGGATCATCCTCGAAAAGGATATCTCCCATGGCGGGACACGTAAGGTATTTGTCAACAGTATCCCCGGACAGCGTCTTACCGAGGATGCAGTGAAAGAGTTCAGGGAAGATCTTGATAAAGTGTGCGGATCCATGGTCGTGGAACTTACGGAAAAATCCGAGATATCCGACGAGGAAATCCGGATCCTCAAGTCTGAGATCGAATCT
>OMQY01000221.1 GCA_900313405.1 uncultured Eubacteriales bacterium | reverse complement strand
GTTGGAGAGATTATCTGCAATAACAACATCATATCCGCTCTCAATAAGAGCGATAACCGTATGTGAACCGATATAACCGGCACCACCTGTAACTAGAACCGTAGGCATCCTATACCTCCCCATAATCATCTGACTGTATAATTCTATCAGAGATGAGAAATAATTAAAGGGATAATATTCCCACAACTTTTCACCATTTTTCGATGTAATGGAAATATGTTTATTATAAAATGTACATAAATCAATGCGAAAGGCATATCTATTACATGGAAAAGCTTATCTACATAGCAGATGACGACAGCAATATCAGGAACCTTCTCAAATCTTTTCTTGAACGCGAAGACTATGTCGTCTATGCATACGAGACAGGTGACGAACTGCTCAAGAAGTTTATCACGGATCCCTGCGATCTTATCATCCTGGACGTCATGATGCCCGGACGCGACGGATTCTTTATCTTAAGCGAGATACGTAAGATATCTAACATCCCTATTATAATGCTGACTGCCCGCGACAGCGATGCTGACTATATCGAAGGTCTCTCCCTCGGAAGCGATGACTACTTTACCAAGCCCTTCAGCCCTATCAAGCTGGTAACTAAGGTCAAATCCGTTTTCAGACGTCAGGCTGCAAGTGCCGGTGTATCCATCACTGAGGTCGATAACGAACTCGAATATTTGGATATCAAGATCAACAAGAAGACAAAGTCGGCAACGCTTAAGGACAAAGAGCTTCCGCTGACGCCTAATGAATATGCTCTTCTCTCCTACCTTATAGTTAACAGCGACCGGGCGGTTCCCAGATTCGAGCTCCTGGATAAGATCTGGGGATATGAGACCGAAGTAGAGACCCGTGTTGCTGACGATACCGTAAAGAGACTGCGTAAGAAGATCGTAGACTCTGATGCCAAGATCGCAACTGTCTGGGGATACGGCTTCAGGATAACAGACAAGGCTTCTGACAACGACAATACCGACAATGAGTAAGAAGAATCATTCCAAGCGTTCGTTCAGGATCCCTATCGCGCTTCATATCTATTTCTCTTTGATCCTGGTATCACTTCTTACAGTATCGATCATCTATATTTCCAACTCTGTTGTAATAGACAAATACATCAGAACAGAATGTGATACCCGTATCGATAATGCCGTTAAATCCTGTCAGAACTTTGCCACTGCTTTCCGTTCATCTATCACACCCGAGAATGCCGGCTCCTCTGAAGCGATCCGCGATTCGCTTATGAGTTCGATCGTATCGGCAACCGATATCTCCAACGACGCATCTATCGTCCTTTTCAGTTATGATAATTCCGATAATTATTCGATAATGTGGCCTACAGCATCTTATTCGGCTTCCACCCTCGCGAAGTCAACTAACCTGCTGGAGAATATCATTACCGAAGACGGCCTGAACGTAAGCTCTGAGACACAATCCTCCACTTATGAGGACAATACTTACTACTACAGGTTCGTAACGGTCGAGTACAGTGATTCGGAGGATACGTCACCACAGGATTATGACAAGTTCTACCTCTTGGTCTATGTAAACACTTCCACGTATTATTCGTTTACCTCCTCCATGAACTTCGCGCTGTTCCGCTCGATCATGCTGTCGATCATTGCATCTGCAGTCATAAGTGTTATTGTTGCATTCCCCATCTTCTACAGTACTCACAAACTGTCTAGATTTGCAGGAAGAGTAGGACGCGGTAATTTTATGCCGCTTTCAGGGCATATTATCAGCCGCGAACTGTCTGATCTCGCAGATACGATGAATATGATGGCGGGCAAGCTTCAGGAAAGCGATATTGAACAGAAGACATTCTTCCAGAATGCGTCACATGAGTTGAGAACGCCTCTTATGTCCATTCAGGGTTACGCAGAAGGTATCAAGTACGATATTTTCGATGACAATAAAAAGGATGAAGCTGTTGACATCATCATTGCAGAGACACAGAGATTGTCTACCCTTGTCGAGAACCTGCTGTCCATATCCAAGATGGATATGTCCAGGAGCGGAACCTATGAGGTCAAGAAACAGAAGCTTGACGTTCATGAGATCGTTGAGATGGTCATCGAGCGTGTGCGTGGCGGATTCCTGCATGCCAATAAGCAGATGATAAACAATATCAAGCTCAAAGAACAATTCATCTATGCCAATGAGAATGACATCTTCAGGATGCTCGAGAATCTTTTCTCGAACTGCCTGAGGTATTCCGAGAGTACCGTTTGGTTTAACGTATATGAAGAGAACGGCTATATCATCTTTAACATTGAAGACGACGGTCCCGGTATCAGCAAAGAGATGCTGCCGAAGCTCTTCGAACGTTTCGCCAAGGGTTCTGAAGGTAAACACGGCATAGGACTCGCCTTGGCAAAGGCAATTGCCGAGGAACACAAGGGAACGATAACGGCCGGTAACCGCACCGAAGGAAGCGGGGCCTCCTTTACAGTACGTATACCGACCGTTGTAGCTATCAATCAGCTGACAAATATCAACAACATGAAGGACAACTGATCCGTTATTCGGAGAGCATCCTGTTAAATGCACTGAGCACCGCTCGCACCGAACTCTTGGTTACGGAACTCGATACTCCGGCTCCGATGGATCTGACATTATCCTTTGTCCTTCTGATCTCGATATAAGTAATAGCCGCCGAATCAGAACCGCTCTTCATAGCATGCTCGTTATACATCGTAATCGAGAAGTCGATCCCTGTATAGCTCGCAAGGGCATTGACGAAGGCATCAAGAAGACCATTACCCTGTCCTCTTACGGTAATCTCCCTGCCATTATCGGTTATGACGGATTCAACTACAGATACCTTATCACCCTGAGCGGTCTCACTGAAGCTCTTGAGCCAGTACGGGGCCGATACATTGATATAATAATCATCGAAAAGATCGAAGACCTGCTGCGGCAGCAATTCCGTCTCATGCTCATCGGTCTCATGCTTAACGACCTTAAGGAAGTCACGCTGGAAGGACTTGGGAAGGTTCACGCCGAAGTACTGTTCGAGCACATAAGCAACACCGCCTCTGCCCGACTGGCTGTTGATCCTGATAATAGGCTCATATTCACGACCAAGGTCTCTGGGATCAACGGGAAGATACGGAACAGCCCAGATATCGCTGCCATTCTCATCCATCTTCTTTTTACCCTTATTGATCGCATCCTGATGTGATCCGGAGAATGCCGTAAACACAAGTTTGCCGGCCCACGGATGTCTGGGACCTACTTTCATCCCCGTACAATCTTCATATATATCGATACATTCGTTAATATCAGAGAAATCGAGCTCAGGATCTACTCCCTGCATCATCATATTCACAGCGAGTGTGATTATATCGACATTACCGGTTCGCTCTCCGTTACCGAACAATGTTCCTTCAACACGATCGGCGCCTGCCATAAGACCGAGCTCGGATGCTGCAACACCTGTTCCCCTGTCATTATGAGTATGAAGTGATACATAGATCTTGTCTCTGTAACGAGTGTTATCGCAGAAATATTCGATCATATCCGCATATACATTCGGAGTCGTATACTCTACAGTCTCAGGCAGGTTGATTATTGCTTTATTCGAAGTTGTCGGCTGCCAGATATCCAGAACGGCATCACAGATCTCGACAGCAAAATCAGGCTCTGTAGACGAGAAGCTCTCGGGTGAGTACTCGAGGATCCAGTTGGTATTACCCGGATCATTATCTATATACTCTTTGATCATCTTGGCACCGTCGACGGCAAGGTCTATACATTCCTTCCTTCCGAAGCCGAAGACGACCTCCCGCTGGAGCGTACTTGTGGAATTATAGAGATGCACGACCACATTGGGAGCGCCTTCAACTGCTTCCATAGTCTTATCGATGATATGAGATCTTGACTGAGTCAAAACCTGGATGGCAACATCAGACGGAATGAGATCATTATCGATAAGATAACGGCAGAAATTATAATCAGTATCAGAAGCAGCCGGGAAACCGATCTCGATCGTCTTGAATCCTATCTTAACGAGGAATTCGAAGAATCTGACCTTCTGCTCGAGATTCATGGGGATCTCGAGTGCCTGATTCCCGTCACGAAGATCTACCGAACACCATATCGGTGCCTTATCAATGGTCTTAGACGGCCATTTACGGTCATGAATGTCGACTTCAGGAACTTTCCTGTACCTGTCAAATCTCATAAGAGTGTCCTCCTTTATACAAAAATGACCCTTCATCTTCATAGAGACGAAGGGTCATTCGCGGTACCACTCTAATTCATCCGACACGGGATGCACTCACGGATACAGGCATTGAGCCGATATCCTGTCCCTGTAACGGTGGACATCCGTTCGCTCCTAATTGCAACAGCGTTCAGAACGAAAGCTCCGAGGCGAGTTCACTTATCTCATCCGTATCGTCTTACACCGGCCGACGACTCTCTGTAACATCAAAGGTAGGTTACTGTTCCTCATCAATGCATAGATATAAAGATATAAATGATGATAACAAATCGATCTGCAAAGGTCAACAATAATAAAGAGTTGCTATGCCGTGCGAACACTCATCAAGCAACTCTCTATGGTGGGAGGAGGTGGATTCGAACCACCGAAGTCGTCGACGGCAGATTTACAGTCTGCTCCCTTTGGCCGCTCGGGAATCCTCCCATATTCGATTGTAATTAGTGTGTGTATGGTGGGCCTTCAGGGACTCGAACCCGGGACCTACCGGTTATGAGCCGGGAGCTCTGACCAACTGAGCTAAAGGCCCACGTTCACACTAAACGTTAGCTCAAACGCTTGAATAGTATATAAATAACTTTGGCGTTCGTCAAGCCTTAATTTTGATAATCATAAAAGCGGTCCTTCCGGTATCGGTAACCCGCAAGGACCGCCTGAAAATCATTGCTTTGCGGTCAGGTATCCCTTCGCTGTCAGAAGCTCTGC
>OMQY01000224.1 GCA_900313405.1 uncultured Eubacteriales bacterium | reverse complement strand
TTGAGTCTTCAAAGAAGGATGCAAAGGCAAGTGTCAACGTTGTCTATACAATCGTTGATTATCAGGCTGTCTATGATGATGTCATCGCTGACGGCGGCGATCTCGATGCGTTTATTGATGCTCTCGGAAGCGGAGACACAAAGGAGATCGAGCAGACCATCAATCTCGTTTACGAGGATGATACTTGGCTTGTAAAGGATAAGAACGGTAAGAATCTTTATGATGTTTATGGGTTCTATGTTGATGCATTCGATTTTGAATTTGCACCGTCTATCTCTACCGATTTGATGGAGGAGATCGTATGGTGGGGTTCCAACGACGGCGTCTATACAGATCCTTATACGATCGAACTTGACATCATCCCTACAGAGGAAGGTCAGACGATCGAGTGGCAGTTCACATATGAGTATTATCTCGACGGCACACTTATCTTTACAAGCGATGAGTGCAGCGATGAGGGTTACTACATCGAGAGCTACTACGGTGAGGGTTACGACTCCCAGGCACAGGTTAACGATGAAGGCTGCCTCGTAGCAGGTCAGTACCGCTGCGTAGTATATGATCTTGCAGGCAATGTTCTTGCAGACGATACATGTACTGTTCAGGAAGTCAGCAGCGTTCCTGTTGTCGACGTAGTTCCTGACGGAAGCGATGTTGTCGACAACGATACATGGGATGAGGGTATCTACACCTACTGGTATACATATTCTCCCAGTGCAACATCCGCCTCAATGGAGACAGGTGAGTACGGCACTGACGAGGATACGATCGAGTTCACATGCCAGGTATTGGATGAAGACAATCTTGCAAACTATCCCGTTTACTACGAAGTATACTATTCAGCAGACGGTGATCAATATGATGCAGAGATGGTCTATTCCGGCACAATCACTCCTTCTGAGTACTCAAACGGTTATTTCTATGAGTTCCAGTATGTTCAGAACGGCGGACTTGACGCAGGTACTTATTGGCTGATCGGCGCATCCGATTCCAACGGAACAGTTATCTACTTCACTGCTGAAGCAACTGTTTCCTGATATTACCTGCCGTTAAATGACAGATACGGGGGCTGCACTGACCTGCAGCCCCTTTTTATGTTATATAATTAACCTATGGGTTCGAACGGAAAGATCAGATTGTATATAGCGGGACTTACCGCCCTCATCCTTGTCATTGTGACCGTCTCGGTCCTCATGGTCTTGTCACCGGGAAGATCTGTTAACGAGGGATCCGGAACGTCAGAGCCTTCGGGGACTGTTGTCATCGAGTCTGCAGAATCGCAGGCTGAAGGCATGACAGAGCAGACAGTCCGTCCGGACGATTATTCGTCATATCCACTGACGACGGTGGCCGAATGTCAGGCTGTTATCGAAGCATATGCGGCAGATCACGGCATCGACCCGTTCGCATATCCGGTTGATGCCGCGAACCTCATCTGCAGTGATCCCGGGATGCTGGATTTTGTTCTTCAGTATCCGGAGCTTATCGGAACCCAGGATGCCCCTGATCTTCCGGGTCAGATAGATGTTTCTTCCGATGTAAGTCCGCTGACAGTTCCTAAGTATTATCAGTATGATACGAGATGGGGATACAAATCATATGCCGGCAGTGTCATGGGATTAACGGGCGGCGGCCCGACGGCCCTGTCCATGGTCGCAACATATCTTCTGGGCGATAATGGCATGAATCCTGCATGGATGGCAGGATATGCCGAGAATAACGGATATATTACAGAGGACGGGACCTCCTGGATGCTCATGAACGACGGGGCGATAGGCCTCGGGATAGATGTAACCCCCATAACCGCCGATCAGGACAGGATCAACAGGAATCTTGACGTGGGCAACATCATCGTCTGCCATATGGGTCCCGGTACATTTACCAATACCGACCAATACATACTTATCACGGGCTATTCTGAAGAAGGCTACGAGATAAGGGATCCCGGCAGTGCAGTGAGAACTTCGCAGCTGTGGACCTTTGAATCCATTGCGCCGCAGATGACCGGCTGCTGGGTAATGAGGATACTCTGACGAACAGATAACACCGGATAAATAAAAGAGGCACGAACTTTATTCGTGCCTTGAAAGGAGGGTGTTATGAAGTAAGGAACATTATTGAAACATCTATATCCTACCACCCCCGTCCGTTTACTTTCACAGTGAAAAAGGGCAAAATATAGGCAAAGTTCCACCGGAGGCGCAAAGTATCAGGTATGACACTCGAGGGAAGACTATTAAGCGGAAACAAGCTCCTTCAGATACATGAGATAAAGTATGAGAACCCGGAAGCAAGTTTTGTAAAGGAGCTCGATGAAGCGCTCGTGGAACTCTGCCGCCAGATGGATATACCCATGCCGGTATGGATGAAGCAGAACACGCGCGAATTCGCGGCCTTCCATCAGACCATATTCTTCGATGAACAGTTTCTCGAGAAAGTCAGATTCGATAAATTCCAGATTAAGATGATCCGTTAACTTCCCGTGGTGCGGAATATTATCTCGCCGGGATATACCATGTCGAGCTGACTCCTTGCGACATCTTCCACATAAGATGCATCTTGCCCCGCAACGCCTCTTGCCAGGATATTGTTATTGCGGTCCTCAAGCGCTGCTTTCTGAGCCTCCAGAGCCGCTTTCTCCTGTTCGAGCCTGATCCTTGCGGATCTGACATCATAATACTTGGTCGCGCAAAGAACCACCACTACTACAAAAGCGA
>OMQY01000225.1 GCA_900313405.1 uncultured Eubacteriales bacterium | reverse complement strand
TCGGTTATGAATCCGAGGATCTGCCGGCATCTGATTCGTTCGCCGTACCTTCAGACTGTTCGCTGCTCGTTATCAGCGGTATCAACAGCGATCTTTCCGAGAATATGGCTCAGCAGATCATTACCTACATCAACCAGGGCGGTAAGGCGATCGTCGCTATCGACTTCATGTATAATTACGCTACTGATTACACGAATCTTAATGCTGTTCTCGAAGTTATGAATCTTAAGATCGACAGTAATCTCGTTATGGAGCAGGATACTTCCTATCTCTATAATTCAAGCAATCCACTCGAATCTAAGGTTACCATCGCTTCTGACTATACAGTCTACAATCCTTCTGTTACTTACCTGCGAAGCAGTCTTAACCGTTCGGTAACTACAGCAGGTAACCCTGCTTCATATATTACTGTAGCGCCTGTCCTTCAGACATCTGACAAGGCCGGTCTTACTGATATTTCCGGACAGGCTCCCACGATCATCTCCGGAACAACAGGTCAGTACAATATAGGAATGCACTCCGAATTCTCTGATGCCAAGGGGCAGGAGATGTATGTCTTCGGTACATTGAACTTTACTTCCGATTACTATATCGGACAGTATGGCACTACTGACAGTAATGTAGTCTTCATCCGTAATATAATCAGCGACATGCTCGATGCAGGTGATACCATCATCGTTGATTCCAAGCCTATCGCTGACTATTCGCTCGATGAAGACAAGCTGTCAAACGATAAGTCGACACTGATGCGTACCGTATTTATGGTTGTCATTCCTCTTGCAATGGTAATCTGCGGTGTCATCGTATATAACAAGAGAAAGAATCTGTAAGTCTTATTTATGAAATCATTAAAGAATCTGTTGATACCTTTTATAATCTTTATCGTACTGTTGCTCATTGTAGTTATCTGGGCAATAGCCAAGCCCAAGGACAAAAAAGATGATCAGGAAGAGGATATATCCGAGTATCAGATAGCTTTTGTCTCATTGAACGATCTTCGAACCCTTCAGGTCACAGGTCCCGATATCACTGATAACAGGATCGATATCGTAGCTGATGAGATGTCTGATATCGGTTTTACATTTACTTATGCTTCTCCTGACAGAGATGATGCTGTCAATTATTCGCAGGACGCGATGAGAAGCTATGCAAGTGTTCTGACTAATTTTGCAGGTACATCCAAGATAGAATCTCCTTCTGATCTGTCCGAATATGGTCTTGATTCCGGCTATTATACGGTTACATGGATCAAGAATGACGGATCAACAGTAAATATACGTGTCGGTGTTCAGACATATGACAATTCCGGCTGCTACTGCATGGTGGAAGGCGAGTCCGATGTTTATGTTACAGGTACCCTCAAGGCTGTTTATTGTAAGTATCAGATGATAAATTTCCTCGAAAAGAGCCTTTTGAGGATAGATTACTCTCAGATCAACACGGTCGAGTTTGACAGATTGTCAGATAACGTTCATATCGTTACAGACTGTAATATCGATCCCGAATCGGGAGATCCTTATTACAATGTCTATGAACCTTATGAGATCAAGGCAAGTTCATATTTTGAGAATCTTGTTGAATATATAGCCACACTTGATATTTCCGAATTCCTCGATATAGCTGAAGAGGATCTCGCCGAATATGGTATGGATGAACCTAATTATACCTTCATCTTTACCATGGATACCGGTGTAGTCATTAAAGTCGAGTTGTCTTCACTCCGTAACGGTTTCTATTATGGTCACTGTTCCGGCATCGATCATTACTTTATGATCGCAGAGAATCAGATAACCGGACTTGAGACGCCTATACTTACGTTGCTCAATAAGTATGTTGCTTACTACGGTTCTTCCGATCTGTCCAAGATCAGTGCTGATTATGAAGGTCAGCATTTTGATCTCGTTCTTGATGTTGCTAACGGAGATTCCATTTCAGATCCTGATTCCACGGCACAGCTCAATCTGAGAGATGCCCGTATTACAACATCTGACGGAAGATCTTATGCCGCTATCATCTTTGAGGCAGTCGCCTGTATCGAGATAGGCGGTATCGATACCGAAGCCGATCCTGAATACGATCCGGTTCTTACTCTTACGTTCAATACAAAGGATTATAAGACCAAGACGGTTGATTTCATTGAGAGAGATGTAAACTCCTATTACGTCTTCATCAACGGTAATTATTCATCGTTCTATGTCTATGCCAATGAACTCTTCTTTGATGCGGGAACTGACATGTATTCATACGGCGCATGGGCTTCGTTTGTACTTGCATCGGAAGCGATAGATAACCAGGTCAACGGTGTGTATGACGTTACGGAGGATGCCGCCTGATAAGATGAGCGCCAAAGAACCAAAAAAGAGAGATAAGCTTACCGGTAAACTCGCGATAGTCATTATCGTCAGTGCAGTGCTTATGCTGGCAAGTCTTGTAATGCTTTTCTTTGTGACCAAGAAGGAAGCAGCTCTTGAAGGCGCTGACCGGGCGATCAGATTATCTGCGCAGGGCGGATTCAGCTGTGAGTATGCCGAGGCTCAGAAGCTATATCCCTTCTATGAAGGTGTTATCAAGGTTACAAATGACCGTATTGCATATCTTACGATGTCAGGTAACGATGTCTTCAGTGTATCGGTTGCTTATGCCAACCCACAATGCTACGTATCAGGGGACAGGGCGGTAGTCTTCGATGCCAACGGGTATTCTTTCACCGTTATCAGGAATGAGGAGCTCGTTTATACAAAGCCTACTGTTGATAAGATCAAAGCTGTCGCGCTCTCTTCAGGCGGTTTGTGTGCCGTTATCACTGATGGTGCGGACTCATATGGAGAATTGATCGTTTATAACGAGAAGGGTGACATACTCTTTAAGTGGAGTTCATATAATTCGGGATATCCTCTTTGCTGTTCTTTTAACGATTCCGAGGATATGCTGGCCGTATCTACCATCAATACAAATGGTGCCGAGTATAAGCCCTATGTTAAGGTGTTCTCGCTCAAGGATATCAACGGAAACCTGTCCGTTTCAGATTATGCCTATTATACTTTCGATAATGCCGACATCCTGTCTTCGATCATGTATGTGGGGGATGAACTGTTGACATTCTCTTCTGAGGGCATATATCAGGTTGCAGATGATCAGTTAAAGCTCATCGGCACCGACTTCGGAACTATCAATTATGTAACTCGTGTCGGTGATAATATCTTCGTTATCTATTCCGAAGGTGTTGAGCAGTTAAATAAGCTTGCCGTTATCACAACAAGCGGAGGTACAAATTATAATTCACCGATCGGTTCTGAAGTAAATGCAGTTACAACAGACGGATCAAGGTATGCTGTCTGTATCGATAAGAAGATTTTTGTTTATAATAAGAGTGGAAGTGTACTGGCCGATATATCTGTTGATGAAGATATCCTCAGGATCGGATTTATCGGTAGTGATAAGCTTGTTGTAGTATCTACGAGCGGCGTGCATACGGTCAACATTTGACGTAAGGAAGGAAATATGGAAACTGAAGTCAAACTGGCATTTAAGACAGCTGAAGAGATGTTCTCTATCATAGAGGCAGACTGGTTCAAGCATTATTGTCTCGATACTTCTGAGCGTAAGTCAGTTACCCTTAATAACACATATTTTGATACACCTGACCGTAAGCTCTCGGCCCGTGGAGGTTCTATCCGCGTACGTCATTATGGAGATGACGAGGACAGCAACAGTTACGAGCATACAGTTAAATTCGGCGGAAGTGTTAATAACGGACTTCACCAGCGCTACGAATGGAACTATGTCACGAACAGCCGTAAGTTCAAGATCGATGAATTTAAGAGAGCTGTTGCCGAGTCCGGAGATCCTGCTGATCTGCTTGATGAGGTCCTCGAGGGTGTAAACGATGATGATATCGTTCCATTGGCTTCAACTGTCTTCGAACGTACAACATATAT
>OMQY01000226.1 GCA_900313405.1 uncultured Eubacteriales bacterium | reverse complement strand
GGGCTATGTGATGAAGATGCCGTTCGTGATATCATGATCAGCTTTAATGATGAGATATATAGTCTCCCGCTCGCGATAAGTGTCGAAGGTATTTTTGCTGCCGGGATCGATCAGGGGATCGCTTCCGAGACTTCGCGCACGGGTTTTACATATGAGGAATACGACGAGGCAGTTTCCGGTTCGTTCGGCGGGATCGATCCGCTCGGTCTTGGTATAAGGACAGCTTATTTCCCCGAGGGAGTCATACTGTGTCGTGACCTGATGACGGATGAAGAAGGACTCTTTGATGCTGATTCAGACGCACTTAAGGCATTGATCGATTTCTGCAATACGGAGTCGGCAGGAACCTCGACCGGCAATCAGTCCGGAAGCTCGAGCCCCCTCGATGACTTTGAAGGGCCGGTCGTTGCAGTCGGAAGACTTCGCAGTGTAAACATGCTGATCGATGAGTTTCGATCTGCAGCATCGGATGTAAGGATCTACGGAACACCTTCATTTGACGGCAGAGGACCTGCTCTGATAGTCGAGCATTCAATATCTGTCTCGTCTACGGCAGATACCGATGCGGCAACAGCTTTTATCGACTTCCTGATCAGTGAGGATATCCAGGATATGTATTCCGCTGCTTCCGTTCTTCCGGTCAGCAGGGCTGCACTCGAGAATGAAGTGTCATCAGCTTCTGAAACATACAATAGTATGATCGACAGATATCTGGCTTTTATCTCTTCGGAAGATACCGATGCAGCGTCAGTGATGGTCGATCCGGAGTCTGTTGTTGTCGCGGTCGGGACTATGATAGACTCTTGCGGAACGATGATATCCTCATCATCTGCCATAGATTCGCTTGCTACCGGGAGCAACACTTTCCCGTCTCTGCGAGTATTAAATGATCCATCTGCCATATTGACTCCGGAGGAATTCGAACTCTGGCTTGAACTGTCAGGGGGAACCGGGGAAGCTGCCCTTGAAGATGATGTCGATCTGACAGATGAGGATATAACGTCGGAGACCGCTGCCTCCGACGACGCCCCTGCAACATAAATGCAATAATATCCTATTATTATTTAAAATTGTGAATTCGGTGCAACATATCGCGATTCCTGTTCGTCTATAATGAGAAGTGACGAAAGGACAGTTATATGGGAAAGTACACAGACTTTACACGATCCGCCCCGGGAACGGCGAAAGATATACAGGATACGAAGGGTGCAGTTCAGCAACCCTCGAGCCGGTCTAACGTTATAACGGCGGTCAATGAGGATCCGTCCGTACGTAAAGCTCTCAAGTCAAAGAAGCTCAGACTCCGTCGCAGGAGGAAGATCCGCGAGTGGGGAGAATTTACTCTCTATCTGCTTCCGAGTCTGGCAGGTGTAGTCGTATTCTTCTTCCTTCCTTTGCTGATGCTTGTTAAGACATCCTTCCAGCGTTCTTCGACGAATACAGAATTCGTCGGATTCAAGAACTATTCAAGGACTATGGATAATGAGGCATTCATTAAGGCTGCCAAGAATACACTGACATTTGCAGCTATCTCCGTTCCTCTCGCAGTAATACTCGCACTCCTGCTCGCATTGCTCCTTAATTCCGGGCTTCCCGGTAAGAGTGTATTCAGGAGTATCCTTCTGAACCCTATGATGGTCCCCGTTGCATCTATCGTTCTTATCTGGCAGGTATTCTTCAGTTATAACGGTGTACTTAACGGATGGATGGCCGACTGGTTCGGCTCCGATCCTACTGACTGGATGAAGTCCGATAAAGCGCAGATCGTCATTATGCTCCTGTTCCTGTGGAAGAACCTGGGCTATAACATGGTCTTATTCCTTGCGGCTCTGAACAATATCCCTACCGAGGTCATAGAGTCTGCCAAGATGGACGGAGCGAATTCGATCACGAGATTCTTCAGGATCAAGATGCACTATCTGAGCCCGACTGTCTTCTTCGTAGCGATCATGTCGCTTATCAGTTCTTTCAAGATATTCCGTGAGGTATACCTCCTTACCGGAGACTATCCGTATGACACGCTGTATATGCTGCAGCACTTTATGAACAACGCATTTACGCACCTTGATTATTCTAAGCTCAGCAGCGGTGCGATAATCATGTGTATTGCAATGATAATCATCGTCGGTGTTCTGTTCTTCGCAGAATCCAAGTTCGATGCTGATGTGGAGGAGTAAGTGATGGATAATAACGAACTTCGTACACAGAGGCGCATGGCGGCAACGCTCGCGAGACGTAATGTCTACATAGAGACACCGAAGACAAACTCTTTCTTCGAGTCGATGACGGAAGAAGAGAGAGCGGCTTTTGCCAAGAATTCCGCACGTCAGTCGGCAGCAGATAAGAGACGTCGCAAGATAAGAGGAAAGATCTTGACCGTATTGGGGCTTATTGTTGCTTCGATAGCAGCTCTGCTCGCGATCATCCCGATCTTCTTCACATTCCTGAATTCCTTTATGTCTTCGGGTGAGATCATAGACAATTACGGAGTCATCTTTAACAGTCTGTCGGGATACGCTCAGGGCGGCGCCACTTTCCTGTCGAAAACGCCTACTCTTAAGCTCGTTCCTCAGAGAGTTACGGTCGAACAGTATAAGAATCTGCTGTTCATGAGTCCTACATACCTCTTTAAGTTCTGGAATTCGATCATCCTGGTCGTTCCGATCGTAGCAGGTCAGATGACGGTTGCATGCCTGGCATCCTACAGTTTTGCCAGATACAGACGTAAGAGGAGAGAGATACTGTTCTTCTCATATATCATCCTCATGCTGATGCCGTTCCAGGTAACGCTCGTACCTAACTATATTATTTCCGACAAGCTCGGGATCCTTAATACCGAGTGGGCGATCATACTCCCGGGTGTCTTCTCGACATTCAGTATCTTCCTGCTCACCAAGTATATGCGTCAGATCCCGTCCGCATATATCGAAGCTGCCAAGCTCGATGGTGCCAATGAATGGCAGATCTTCATACACATAGCTCTTCCGACTTGTAAGAGCGCGATATTTGCTTTGATAATATTGCTGTTTATAGATTACTGGAACATGGTCGAACAGCCTTTGGTACTGTTGACCGATCCGGACAAACAACCGCTGTCGGTGTTCCTGTCTCAGATCAACTCGGCTGAGATCGGAATTGCCTTCGCTGCTTCGGCACTGTATATGATACCGCCGCTCCTGATATTCCTTAAGGGTGAAGAGTACCTGGTAGAAGGAATATCCAGATCGGGAGTTAAATAAGGGAGGACTTGAACAATGGCAAGTAAGAAGAAAAACAGAAAATGGGTAATGAAAGCGATAATCGGATTTGTAGCGATCCTCTTATTGCTTACATTCTTCTCCAATACGATCATGAACATGACGATCCCCAAGGTTATCGGTGCCTATGCCGTGCGTGGCAACCTGTCATACACCAACAGCGCCACGGGTGTAATAGAGGTAGATAACAAAGTGGAAGTAAAGGGTATCGATGGACGTGAGGTCAGCGAGGTCCTTCTGTCTAACTACGATTATGTAGAACCCGGCACGACTGTCGTGACGCTTAAGAATGCCGAGGATTCAGAAGAACTTAAGACACTCAGGACCTCACTTGAGACACTCGAGAGAGAAGCAGAGTATTCTGACCGTACACCTTCACATACTGATTATACTATTTATACTGATGCGATCACATCTGCAGAACAGACACTTAACGATGCGAATGCCACACTCGCGGCATCACAGAACAGAGATGCGGCGATAGCAGCCGCCAATGACATCATCAACGCCAATCAGCCTTCTGTTGTAGCGATAGAGGCAGAGGTATCTTCTGCTTCGGGTACTCTCGAAGATCTGAAGAGCCAGATCGATGCCATTGATGCCCAGGTCGCACAACTTGAGACAGATATCAACGTATTTGTTG
>OMQY01000227.1 GCA_900313405.1 uncultured Eubacteriales bacterium | reverse complement strand
CCCATGATCGAATACGAATTAACATTCAGAAGATGTCGCGAATACAGAACCGCACCGAAGTAGCAGTTATCGTCGACCTGAACCAGACTCATTTCCTGATCCGGAGAGAAGACAAGAGAGTTACCTTCGATAAGATACTCGCCGTTCCATGAAGAGTCAATCTTGAACGGAGCATCAAAGTCTATCCTGACGGACCAGTCAGTAAGCTTTCTGTCATCGTTATTATTAACTACGACAGAATACTCGGCGCCGCACGGCATGCCCGGGAACCTGTACATATCCTCCCAGACTTTGCCTTCGGGATTCGTTACCTCAAGTGACATATCCGCGTCACCGGGACCGAATCTGCGCACCATCATGGCACTCTTTCTGATATACATGGCATAAGCCGCAGTCAAAGCCAGCAGCAAAACAAAAAGAAGTATAAGTATCCTGGTCGAGTTGTTCTCTTTATTCTTCATGTGCACTAATCAAAAATATTTATCAATAATTAATTATAGCACCTTTATCGGCCGATGAGACCATCTTTGAATAACGTTTCAGATAACCGGTCAATTCCGGCTTCTCAAGAAGCTTCATGGTCTTCTTACGTTCTTCGAGTTCCTCGTCGGAGATCTTAAGCTCGATCTTATACTCCGGAATGTTGATGGAGATGATATCCCCGTCCTTAACATAAGCTATGGTACCGCCGGATACAGCCTCGGGACTGATGTGTCCGATAGAAGCGCCGCGGGTCGCACCGGAGAATCTTCCGTCTGTTATGAGAGCTACATCCTTATCAAGACCTGCGCCTGCGATGGCGGATGTAGGCGAGAGCATCTCTCTCATTCCGGGGCCGCCTGCAGGGCCTTCGTATCTGATTACGATAACATCACCTGCCTGAACCTTGCCCGAATAGATAAACTCGATCGCCTCTTCTTCACTGTTGAAGCAGCGTGCGGGGCCTTCGTGAACGAGCATCTCGGGAGCTACTGCGGAGCGCTTGACAACACATCCGTCAGGTGCGAGGTTACCCTTAAGGACTGCCAGGCCTCCCGTCTTAGAGAAAGGAGCATCTATCGGTCTTATGACCTCGGGATCATAGACTACTGAATCTGCAACATTCTCTCTCAGTGTCTTGCCGGTAACTGTCATAACATCACCGTTAATGAGACCTGCATCGAGCAGCTCCTTCAGAACAGCGTGAATGCCTCCGGCTTCCTGAAGATCCTCCATATATGTCGGGCCGGCAGGTGCGAGATGACAGATATTGGGAGTCCTCTCTGATATCTCGTTGACGTGATCGAGATCGATCTTGATCCCGCACTCGTTGGCGATAGCAGGAATGTGGAGCATGGAATTCGTAGAACAACCGATGGCCATATCCGCAGCGAGCGCATTCTCGAAAGCCTCTTCCGTCAATATATCACTCGGTCTGATATTCTTTCTGACACATTCCATTACCTGCATACCTGCATGCTTGGCAAGCTCGATCCTCGCCGAATATACAGCGGGGATGGTACCGTTGCCCTTAAGCCCGAGTCCGAGGACCTCCGTCAGGCAGTTCATCGAATTCGCCGTATACATACCGGAGCACGAACCGCACGTGGGGCAGACCTTCTCCTCGAATTCGGTCAGTTTCTTCTCGTCGATCTTACCGGCTGCAAAAGCCCCTGTCGCCTCGAACATGGCGGACAGAGATCTCTTCTTCCCGTCTACTCTTCCGGCGAGCATCGGTCCTCCGCTGACAAATACTGTCGGCAGGTTGAGCCTTGCTGCAGCCATCAGAAGTCCGGGAACATTCTTATCACAGTTAGGGACCATAACAAGTCCGTCAAATCCGTGAGCCAATGCCATCGCTTCGGTAGAATCAGCGACCAGATCCCTGGTCACGAGTGAATATTTCATTCCGATATGTCCCATAGCTATACCGTCGCAAACGGCGATAGCGGGGAAAACGATAGGCGTTCCGCCGGCCATAGCAACGCCGAGCTTGACGGCATCAACTATCTTGTCCACGTTCATATGTCCGGGAACGATCTCGTTATATGTGCTTACGATACCGATTATCGGTCTTTCCATCTCTTCCTTGGTAAGTCCCAACGCATGATACAGGGATCTGTGGGGCGCATTGTTGAAACCATCTACGATAGTATCTTTGATCATGTGATTGATGCCTTCTTTCGATTAATAGAGTCTCGCATAACTACTCCTTGTCAGGCGAGGCATTATTGATTATACACCCGGATAGCCCGGACCGTATAACTATCTTAAATGTATTCATTGACAATATCAGAACTGTTATAGTTTTCTATTCCGTCTGATAATCGATCGGACTCAGCAGCTGATGACAAATCTGTCGTCAGCTGTTATTTTCGAGACAGTTTCCGGAATCGTAAGATCAGTCGAATCCAGATAACAATCGTATCCATAGTCGTATGCCTTCAGTTCTCTAAGAAGATCGAGACATCTGTCCCCCATCCGGCAGTCTTCGGGACGCTCCATATCTCGAGCCAAAAGAGTCTTATCATCAACGATCAGAACAGCGAAGCGGATCGTTGCGCCGGGGAACGTCTCCTTAAGCATCGCAATCTGCTCCGGGCTGATTATATAGTTGAGCACAACATCAAACCCGGCGCTGATATATGTCTTTATCGAATCGAAAACGATCTTCCACATCACATCCAGGTGATTGCCTTCCAACCACGGCATTACATAGCCACCGACCACCTGATTATAGATATCATCGCCCTCGATAACGGCTGACTTCTGAAGCGACTCGGCGATCGCCCTCGATATAGTGCTCTTTCCTACTCCTGCGGGGCCGGTTATAACATATATAGTATTCATTGACTTTCTCCTGAGCTTTTCGATAATTGTCCTTTTATTGTGCCGCTATGTCAAGGCTACCGGACCGTCTTACATTTACCTCCGCCCTTACCCACGGTGGTTAACAATTCGTGTAAATAAGCGGGTTTTTACCCGATTTCTTACCCACGGTGGTTAACAATTTGTGTAAATTAGCGGGTTTTTACCCGATTTCTTACCCACGGTGGTTAACAATTCGTGTAAAT
>OMQY01000229.1 GCA_900313405.1 uncultured Eubacteriales bacterium | reverse complement strand
CGATCCTGCTGAAAGCATCTTCATCAGATCCCGTCAGACCTACATATTTGAATTCACCGGATGTCGGGAAAGCCATTCCCGATATCATCTTCATTATCGTTGTCTTACCTGCGCCGTTTCTTCCGATCAGTCCGTAGATGGCGCCCTTCTTGATGTGCAGATTTACATTGTCTACTGCCAAAACATTCTTGCCGTATCTCTTTGTGAGATTCTCTGTTACAAGCAAATATTCTTCACTCATCTTGAATACTCCTTCCTGTGTCATGATGCCATTATCACAGAGAGGGATTAATTAACCGCCAAGAAAAGTTTAAGAAAACTTTAAGAATGGAAAAAACACATTACTTGGGCTTCGAGAGCCTGAATCCGATGCCCCAGACAGTATCGATATACTCGTCCTGAGTGATCTTCTTCATCTTGGAACGTATATTACTTATATGGACATTAATTGTCTTATCTTCTCCCATATAATAATCATTCCACGCATATTCATATATCTCCTGCTTGGAGAAGACCTTTGACGGATAGAGCATGAAGAGCTCGAGGATCTTATATTCCTGACGGGTAAGCTGCAGATCCTTACCGCACAGGACGGCTTCGTAGGTCGAGCGGTTCAGGACGAGATCCTTATACTTCATCTCATCGGTCTGCTCCTCTTCTTCCTTGCCGCTGTAAGACAGGTGTCTGAGCTGAACGTCTACGCGCGCTAAGAGTTCCTTTACGTCAAAAGGCTTGCTCAGGAAATCGTCCGCGCCCATCGCGAGCAGGTCGATCCTGGATTCCGTGGAGCACTTGGCTGACACGACGATGATCGGTGTCTTGTTGATCTCGCGGATCTGGCGTGTGAGTTCCTCGCCCGTCATGCCGGGCATCATGAGGTCCAATATGACCAGATCGAACTCGGCATTCTTGAAGTTCAGGATGCCCTCCGTGCCTGAATAAGCCTGGACGCAGTCGCATCCGTGCTTCTTAAGTGCATCATAAATGAGATTGTTGATACTGGAATCGTCTTCCACTATCAGAATGTTCGGCTTCTTGTCGTTGACCATATCTATTCCCCGCTATATATGACTCAGTTGAGCTTGACCGGCTCGGCATCTCTTGTCTCGCTGTACTCGAATCCGCCTTCCTTGATCGTATCAAGAAGCATCTCCGGCTCGAAAGCGCACGGTGTAAAGACACCCACTTTATTCCATCTCCCGTTCACCATGAGCTTGACTCCGGCGAGCATGGCAGTCGCATCGAGATAACTGTCGACATACATGCCGTGCTTCTCCATGCACTCGTCGTTATCGGCCGCTGCGAAGTGAAGTGCGGTCCTGTCATTGTCTCCGCGCTTACCGGAAACGATGATACCCGTTCCCGTAAGGCCGTGAGGCTTCGTCTGCCTTCTCTCGGCAGGCATCATCTTCATAAGGAACTCCTTCGGCGTTATCTTGACTCCGTTGATCTCGACAGGCTCCTCAGAGAAAAGCCCCGCCTTCTCGAGCGCCTTGATAAGCTTGTCATCACGGCTTCCGTTGCCCTTGGTATAAGGCGAGAAATATCTGACATTGCCGATATCCGGGATCTCCTTGATAAAGTCATCAACGATCTTATTGCTCATCATGTAGAAGGTCTTCTCCTCAGACCCGGGAAGCGTCCTCGTCGTCTTGACTGACAGCGCCTTCTTGGTAACGGGCTTGCCGTTCTCAAGACAAACGGCGTCTTCCACCTTCTCCTTGCCGGAACCTAAGCCGAGCGGATCCTTATACTCGGAGAACTCCGAAGCAGTACCCACTTCGAGGACATCTACGCTGCTTATCGTATCAAGCGAAGTCTTAAGCGCTCTTCTTACCACGGAAGTGATGACTGCCGGGTTATATGAGCAGCCGACCACTGCGGTAAGCTTCTTGCTCCTGAAATCTCCGAAAAGCTCGAACTGCTTTGACAGCAACGTGCCCGAAGGATCCGGCACGAGTGCACCGTCAATATAGGAAGCACCGATCTCCAGTGCGATATTCATTACATCGAGGCTGAATTCAGCAGGCAGGAGATTCACGATCAACTCAGGTCCGAAGATACGGACCATCATCATGGATGCCTCCTTATTCGTGACATCAACACCGGCAGATAATATCCTGACACGGCCGCCCGCGAACTTGGCACGATACTCATTGCTCTCCGCCTTATCCTTGGAAGCAATACAGATATCCGTTATATCATTGTCACCACGGCAAAGCTCGGGTACGATAACCTTTGTAACATCGTTACAACCCAAGACAAGAACCTTTTTCATAAAACTGTCACCTTCATACTTAATACTATGATATTTTACTTTACTTGGGTGAAGTATACAAATTATTTTTGAGAGTTTTTCCAAGAAATGCACATAATAAAACTGCCCCGAAGAGCAACTCTTCGAGGCAGTCCGACGTCAGATCAAAAAGAGTACTTAAGCTTTCGAGGCTTTCTCTTTCTTTTTATTATCGTCCGTTATCTCTTTATTAAGGCCCTTATAATCCTTGTCCGTATCCATAGGCAGGATAGCGTTGAAGATGATGCCGATGATAGCACCGACAGCAAGGCCGGAAAGGGAGATCTCGAGTCTTCCCGCATCGATCTCGATGGCACCGGTACCGGAGTATTTGATACCGATGGAAAGACCAAGGATGAGAGCAGCGATTATGATGTTGCGGCTCTTGGAGAAGTCAACCTGGTTCTCGACTACGTTACGGACACCGACCGCGGAGATCATACCGTAGAGAACGAGGGATACGCCGCCGATGGTAGCACCCGGGATCGCCGTGATAACAGCAGCGAACTTGGGCGAGAAAGACAGGAGGATAGCGAAGAAAGCTGCGATCCTGATGACCTTCGGATCATAGACCTTGGTCAGGGACAGAACGCCCGTGTTCTCGCCGTATGTCGTGTTGGCAGGAGCTCCGAACAGGGAAGCAACGATAGTAGCAAGTCCGTCACCTGTGAGAGTTCTGTGAAGACCGGGCTCATCGATATAGTTCTCGCCCGTCGTAGAAGAGATGGCCGAGATGTCACCGATGTGCTCTACGATCGTAGCGATAGCGATAGGCATGATCGTGATGATGGCATCAACGATGAGCTTGCGATCATGATCCTTGAAAACATAATAGATGGTATCGTTCTTCTTGAACGGGAGGCCGATCCACTTGGCATCCTTAATGGCATCAAGGGCGTCCTTGCTGAAGAGCTGCCACTTGTCGGAATGGTTAAGAACGATCATACCGTCAACATTGTGACCAAAAGCGGCTGCGAGAATAGCGGCGATGGCTACCGAGCCGAATACGCCCATAATGATGGGAACGATCTTGATCATGCCCTTGCCGTAGATGTTGCAGATAACTACGATCAGGATAGCGATAACGGCGATGGCCCAGTTCTTCTTACAATTATCGATAGCAGAAGAAGCGAGCGTAAGACCGATGGCGATGATGATAGGACCCGTTACGATAGGCGGGAAGAATCTCATAACCTTGTGCTGGCCGAATACCTTGATCAGACCTGCCAATACAAGATAGAGAAGTCCGGCACATGCTACACCTAAGCATGCATAAGGCAGGAGCTCCTTCTCCCCGTTGGGAGCAATAGCACCGTAACCTGCAAGAAAAGCAAAGGATGAACCCAGGAACGCGGGTACCCTGCCCTTTGTCAAAAAGTGGAACAGTAATGTTCCGAGACCTGCAAACAGAAGCGTTGCAGATACTGACAGTCCTGTCAGCGCCGGCACCAGAACTGTTGCGCCGAACATGGCGAACATGTGCTGAAGTCCAAGGATGATCATCTTGGGATAGCCGAGCTGACGGGCGTCGTAGATTCCGTCACTCTTACGACTCATAAACACTTCCTCCATAAAACACGTTTGCGTGACTATATGCCACTAGAAAAAGAATAGCACAAAGAAATGCGAAAATAACATTTATATTTATGAATATGAGATATATTTTTCGAGCGAAAAAGCTTCCTCCATATGCTATTATGGTTAGGGTAAGGTAACTACTTCTTGAGGCAAAGGAGATCACATGAATATTGAGATACTGACAGGGCTGATGATACCTTTCGCCGGCACAACGCTCGGCGCGGCCATGGTCTTCCTCATGAAGAAGGACATCAACACTCTCCTTCAGAAGATCCTTCTCGGCTTCGCTTCGGGCGTCATGATGGCGGCCTCCGTCTGGTCGCTCCTGATCCCCTCCATGGAAATGAAGGAAGAGAGCATGGGCGACCTCAGGTTCATCCCCGCAGTGGTCGGTTTCTTCATCGGTATCGGCCTGTTGCTCGGACTTGACCGCCTGATCCCCCACATACACCTGGACAACAACCGCACCGCCGAAGGTCCGCACTCGGACCTTCACAAGACCACCATGATGATCCTTGCGGTCGCGCTCCACAACCTCCCGGAAGGTATGGCGGTCGGCGTCGTCTACGCGGGACTCCGTTCCGACGACGCAGGCATCACGGCAGTGGGCGCACTCGCTCTTGCCATCGGTATCGCGATACAGAACTTCCCCGAAGGTGCCATCGTATCGATGCCCTTGTGCGCCGAAGGGGTCAGCAAGCCGAAAGCTTTTCTATACGGAACACTGTCGG
>OMQY01000230.1 GCA_900313405.1 uncultured Eubacteriales bacterium | reverse complement strand
TTACGTCCGACATACTGGAAAACATTACCGGGAATGTATTTATAGAGGTTGGCCTTAGTGAACACCGGCAAAGACTCCCTGATCCTGATTCGTTTGCCGCTCAATGCGTTAACTATCGTGATCCAGGGGATCGATGACAGTATGACCAGAAGAAGTTGAAAGATGAACGCCAATGCCAGAACGGCAATCGTTTTTCCGGTCCCGAGAACGGAAATATCGACGCGCATCCTGTACAGCCTGACCGCAATGAATACGATGGCGATCACGGTTACTATGTTTCCGAGGATACGGACTGTCTTTTTGGCGTCAACCTTTTTGTCCATCATCCGCTCTCCTCATGTTTACGAACAGCTCAACATACTGCTTACAGATACCGTTCCATGAATAGTTATTCCGTGTGTAGCTCGAGAACTCCCGGGCCTTCTCCCTGTATTCATCCCGCCTCCCGTCTACGTCTCGGATGGCCCTCTCGAAGGCCCCGGCATCCCTGCTGTCGACCAGTATCCCGTTGCATCCGTTCTTTATGGCATCACGGATACCTTCTATACTCGAAGCAATGACTATATCCTCGTGAGCACTCGCCTCCGATGCCACGATGCCGAATCCTTCCATATTTCCTTCAACACGGATATTAGGCATGACAAAGATATCCGCTTCCGTGTAAGCATTCTCGAGAGAATCACTATCTACTCTTCCGGTCATGATGACCTTCCCGCCAAGCCCCGTCTCCTCTATGGCTTCCTTTATATGCTTCTCTTCTTCGCCCTGTCCTATCACGACATACCTGTAATCAACGTCAGTAAGTCGCGGCAGAACATTACGGATAAACCATTCGACGCCTTTACGCTTTACCAGGCGCCCGACAGTTATCAGCATCAGCTGATCCGCTCCTATTCCATAACGGTCACGGAAAACACGGCTGTCCTTATCGATGAACTCACCGGTAACTTCCACGCCGGGGGTAATAATACATGAATCGTAATCTCCCCGTTTATGCAGTTGATCATCAGTATCCTGACTGATCGATATGTACTTGTCGAACCTGTTATAGAACCGCCTCAGATACCACTGATACAGTTTGTTGGAATATGTGATATCCAGCCCGAAAACATTCACGGCAACCGTCGTGCGCGGCGAGACCCTTTTCGCGGCAGAACCGATCGCTGATAATACCGCATCGCCCACAAGTATCACGTCATACTTCCGTGCCGTAAAGAGCGTCCTGAAGAATGCATACGGGAAGAACCATAAAAGATTGCTCTGACGTCCGCCAAGCTTAATGATCTTCTTGTCGACAATGTCAGGATCAAAGCCGTTATAGAGATTATATGCGAAGTTCTCCATTCCGCCCACAGCCGGCGGATATTTACGGGTAATGTATAGAAGCTTGATCTTCCTGTCAGCCATTACCCTTCTCCGGTATCCTCATCGGAAGAGAAGCTGCCGCACTCCATCTTCCTGACCCTGTACTGAACATCTTCGAGGATCTTACGATTCGAAGCGATCGTATCTCCGAGAAGACCCATTACGATCGTCATAAATCCCATCATCATAAGGATAGCGGTAAGGATCAGCGACTGGATATGGCCTTCACCTTCACCGCTGAAGAACAAGACCAGGAACCTTATTCCGGGAATAAGACCTGCCATGATAAAGAGCAAACCGAGAGTTCCGAAGAACTTTAAAGGCTTATACATGATGAAAGATCTCGTGATAACCGCAGCCGATCTCTTCATGTACCGCCACATGCTCGAGAAAAGCCTCGAAGGTCTGGTCTCCGGATTTGTAGTTATCGGGACAGATGTCATGGCCGTCTTGTTATTGCCGGCCTGAATGATCGTCTCGAGAGTATAGGTATAGTTATTAACAACATTGATGCGAAGAGCGGCAGCTCTGGAATATGCCCTGAACCCGCTTGGAGCATCGGGAATGTCCGTCCCGGATGCGACCCTGACGACCCAACTTCCGAGATGCTGGAACTTTTTCTTTTTCCAGGAGAAATGCTCCGTCGAATCGATCGGCCTCGATCCTATGACGATGTCGGCCTTCTCATCCAGTATCGGTCTTACGAGCTTCTCTATATCTGCTCCGCAGTACTGATTATCGGCATCAGTATTTACGATGATATCGGCTCCAAGATGGAGGCAAGCATCTATACCTGCCATAAAACCGCTCGCGAGACCCTTGTTCTGCTTAAAGGATACGATATGGTCGAAGCCCAGTTCCCTGGCCTTGGCTACAGTTCCGTCAGTGCTTCCGTCGTTGATGCACAGATACTCGATCGTATCTATCCCCTCGATACTTCGGGGCAGATCGTTAAATGCAAGATGCAATGTCTCTTCTTCGTTATAACATGGTATCTGTATGATAAGCTTCATGATCGGTCACTCCTCAATAGCTGATTCAAGGATAACATAATCTTCGTTGATTTGTCTGTTATCTTCTTCATACACGTTGCGTATCTTCACATCATATAGTCTGTACGCAGCATACTCCAGGAATTCAACATCGGTATCGGCATCGCAGTACACATCCTTACCGCTGTCTCTTATCTCCTCCAGATATCCGTTTGACGCCTTATAAACGTCCTGTCTGTCCTTGACCCAGTCAACGGTTGGATATGCCATATAGATCAGTATCACTGCCACAACAGCCGCCGACACGGAGGCCGTAAGAGCTTTCTTGTTTCTTCCGAGGTATCCTGCCGCAGGAAGCAGCAGTACAAATATGAGCATTAATGAGATATAAGACTTAAAGTCGCTTCCGTTTACCAGATACAGTCTCGACAGTCCCGGTGCATTCACATAATTATAGTTTTCGAGCTTATCGAAATGATCTGCCAGGACTGACGCACAGAGCATACCGACGACAACAGATGCGCCCGTTACCACGCATGACACAATTGCATCCCTTCTGCTGTTGATCCTCATTATCCATAAGAAACCGCATATGCAGAGGATCCCCGTGACAGTATCGATGTAACGCGTATATACAAGCTGATCTATCCTGTTCGGTTCGATAACGAACAAGCTGCTGATGCCCAGCGTAAAAACAAAACTCATAGTGATGAACAGATACTGTATGGCATCGGCGATCTTCCTGCTCTTTATTGAACCGATCGCCTTTGTCGTCGTGAACGCAAGTCCCAACGGCATCAGTCCCAACGTCGATACGCTGATAGATCCGAACTGGGAGAAGATAAGGAGCATAAGCTTCCCCGCACCCTTAAACGTCAGTGCGGTCTTGATCTTATCCACCTGATCGCCGGCTTCATTGGCAGCCATTATCCCGTTTGGCCAGAGCCTGTCAGTCAGAGCGTCTTTGCCCAGGATAAACGCCGCCGTCAGAACGGCCGCTGTTCCCATATAGACAGCGATGTCTGATGGTTTGAGCCTTCCGGATATGAGAAGCAGAACCATACAAATGACAATCGCCAGAACGATACCGACCGTCCTGTTGTGGATCGCATATAGCCAGATCGTAAGGAAACCCAGAAGGATCCCTTTGAATACGGAAGGTTTGTCGATATATGAACAGAAAACGTAAAGCAATGCCGTAAAACAGAAGACCAGGCATATCTCAGGAAGGTTGATCCCGGCGTAGGTCAGATACGTAGGCAGGCACACCGCTGAAGCAGAGATAAGGGCGCTGACATATCGCTTAAGATCGGGACAGAACCGTCTGCTCAGGCCTATCCACATTAAATAAGTCGCTTCGATCATTATCAGATTAAGGATCAGACCGGCTCTGTAGATAACAGTCGGATCATCGATGACCGAGATAAGCGGAGTCAACAAGATACTGTAGCCGTATGAATACCACGGGAAAAGCTCAGCGACAGTTGACCAATCATGTCCCGCCATAGTCATGGCATCGGCCCAGTAACCGACTTCATCCGGGAAAAGAACGATGCCGCTGCTGACCATGATAACAGGCAGAAGAACAGCGATCGGGATCAGTGCTCCGATCACTGTTGCGGCAATGCCGGCATAATCCCGCCTGCTGCCGTTTAGTTTAAGCTCATCCTTGACTCTCATACCTTCCCTCCGAGAAATACTATATCACACCGACATGATCAATTCATCAGATACACTCGAGATACACTCACGGGATTCATGTCAGCGGGGAAGATTCCTGACAATACCGTGCTCGATGATTTCTCTTAATGTGTCAGCATCGATACCCCCGCCTGAAGATATTCGATAAAACAGGACATCCTTACCTTCTTCGAACCCGCTCTCGATATAGTTCTTCCTTCGCATTTCCGCCTTTACCCGGTAATCATCGTTATCCATTGCCCCGTCAATCTCCAGCATAACGATCTTGTTGATCTCAGGAACAAGGAAAGATACATCCGGGAATAAAAGTACTTCTCGCATATTACCTGTTTTACGATCCATGGCAACATCCCTGATCTCGACCTCAGTCTTAAACTGATACCCCATCTCCTCAATGATCTGGCAGGCTATGATCTCGTTCTTTGATCTGAAGTGCTGCCCCTTATAGATCATGGGACTGTTGCGACTGATGCTGTTCTGCTCAGAACGAAGACTCTCCCACTTCCCTGCCGACAGTTTTGCTTCCGAATTCATACTCGCAGAATATGCATCCGCATTGGGGTTTCCGGCATAATACATACGCCACTCCTTCATGAGGTCATCCAGCTTCTTTTTGACCTCGAGGTATCGCAGGATCTTATCGCTCCACAAGGCCCCTGCCTTTGTGTCGACCCGGAATCTTTTCTTGTTGTTCCTTGTAACCTCAGGACATCCGGGAATATAGAACACCTGCACTGTCCGCTTTCCGCCGATCGACACAAAGCCGCCATGAGGCATCTGAGTTAACAGGTACCTGTAGTATGAGATCTTCAGTTCTAAGTGTCTTCTGGTGTCCATAAATATATGGTAGTGCTTTTTTTCGAGAATTGGCTCACAATTGCCGACAATTCACGACAAAACCCGACAATTCATAACAATTGCCCGTAAATACTTGACAAGTCTTAAAATTGGCGTTCTCATTCCTTACCCACGGTGGGTAACAATTCAGGTAAATTCATGGGTTTTTACCCGGCCCCTTACCCACGGTGGGTAACAATTCAGGTAAATTCACGGGTTTTTACCCGGTTCCTTACCCACGGTGGGTAACA
>OMQY01000232.1 GCA_900313405.1 uncultured Eubacteriales bacterium | reverse complement strand
GCAGGGCGGCATGATCGCTCAGATGATCGCGATAGATCATCCAGAGGCAGTCGAGTCACTCGTTCTCGCGGTAACGGCGCCTTATGCAAATGATGTCGCGAGAGGAGCCGTTGAAGGATGGATCGAGATGGCGTCGCGGGGCGACCACCGCTCGCTCATGGTCGATACGGCAGAGAAAATGTACTCTCCGGCATACCTTGAGAAGAATCGCAAATACTTTCCTCTGATAGCTAAGTTTACCAAGCCGAATAGCTATGAGCGCTTCATGCGCAACGCGGAAGCCATCCTGAAGTTCGATGCGCGGAAGATGCTCAGTTCCATTAAGTGTCCTGTTCTGATAATAGCGGGTGACGACGATAACACTGTCGGCAGCGATGCGGCGTACGAGCTACATGATCTGATCGAAGGCAGTGAGCTGTTTATCTATGAGGGGCTCGGTCACGGGGCGTTCGAAGAGGGTAAGGATTTCTATGATAGGGTGATGGATTTTTGCTGACTCCCTTAATGCTGCAACATTTTCTCCGGGTCGATCATCAGGCTCTCGTCATAATAGAACCTGCATTTGCCCGCTTCGCCATAGACAGGCACGCCATGCGGAGCAGTCAGAGAGACTTCTGTTATCCCGCAGTTGACCTGAAGACCTCCGTCCCAGAAATGTCCCAGATCACTTAACCCTCTGACATGCATGAGCAGACCTCTGTTCATCGCACCGTGGCCTGATATCAGAACTTTTTTATCCGTCGATGCCAGAGGCTCTATCCTGTCCCGCATAAAAGCAGCAGTCCTTACGAGAAGTTCATCGAGCGATTCGCCGCCTGCAGACGGTGCATCCTTGTTATAACGTGCCGGATCATTTTTGAAGAACCTGAACGGACTGTCAGAGCTCTGAAGCATCACATCCGACACTTCGCCTTCCATCTGCCCGAAAGAAAGCTCCGTCAGCCTTTCATCCGTGATGATCTCCGCGCCCGGGGCTATCAGCCGCGCAGTCTCGCGGGCTCTTTGGAGCGGACTTGAGAACACGAGGTCAAAGGTGATACCCATGTCTTTGAGTGTCCGGCCCGACGCTTCCGCCATGAGGATGCCGGTACTGTCGAGCGGGGTGTCGGTCCTGCCCTGAAGCTTGTGTTTCCTGTTCCATTCGGTGGTTCCGTGACGTAAGATAAACAATTCCATAATACGAATAATATAACACATTTTCGCCTCGAAATTTACACTCTGTTTGCTTGATATATGACCTCTGATATGATACCTTTTTAGGTGATTTCTAATCCGTATTTTATTTTTTAGGAGGATTAATATGATCTACTCAACAGAAGTCAAGAACATGTGCCCTGTAACACAGGGAGTACATCATGGCGCCGCTCCGATCCCGGAAGAGGCAAAGTGGGTACAGGCAAAGCAGATCTCTGATATCTCGGGCTACACACACGGTATCGGCTGGTGTGCACCTCAGCAGGGCGCCTGCAAGCTGTCACTCAACGTAAAGAACGGCATCATCCAGGAAGCATTGGTCGAGACGATCGGCTGCTCCGGTATGACACACTCCGCAGCTATGGCAGCTGAGATCCTTCCCGGTCTTACGCTCCTCGAGGCTCTCAACACAGACCTCGTCTGCGATGCTATCAACACAGCAATGAGAGAGCTGTTCCTGCAGATCGTTTACGGCAGAACACAGAGTGCTTTCTCTGAGGACGGTCTCCAGATCGGCGCAGGTCTTGAGGACCTCGGTAAGGGTTCACGTTCAATGGTCGGTACAACATACGGTACACTTGACAAGGGACCCAGATATCTCGAGCTCACAGACGGCTACATCACAGATGTTGCTCTTGACGAGAACGATGAGATCATTGGCTATAAGTACGTTAACTTCGGTAAGATGATGGACTTCATCAAGGCCGGTGACGATGCTAACACCGCATACGAGAAGGCTTGCGGTAAGTACGGCAGAGTTGCAGATGCAGTTAAGTGCATCGACCCCAGAAAGCAGTAAGGAACAGGAGGAGTAAAGAATATGGCATTATTTGAATCATATGAAAGAAGAGAACCCCAGATCCTTGCTTGCCTTAAGGAATATGGCATCTCATCTATTGAAGAATGTAAAGAGATCACAGAAGCAGCAGGTCTTGATGTTTATCACCTCATCGAGGGTATCCAGCCTATCTGTTTCGAGAACGCTAAGTGGGCTTACACAGTAGGTGCCGCTATTGCTATCAAGAAGAACTGCCGTAAGGCTTCCGAGGCTGCTGCAGCTATCGGTATCGGCCTCCAGGCTTTCTGTATCCCCGGTTCAGTTGCTGACAGACGTAAGGTTGGTCT
>OMQY01000233.1 GCA_900313405.1 uncultured Eubacteriales bacterium | reverse complement strand
TAATTTTGCAAAAGAAAATGGGTCCCTAAGGGCCCATTTATTGTTTGAATATTTTTGTGAAAACCATTCTAAACTTACAGTCTGACTATTGGAGTCTGAAAGACTATAACAACGGTGCTCTCAGAAGATACGTAATCGCCGTAATAGTTATCACTCATATTGTGAGATTATATCATTTTCGAGAGGACATATTGCAAAAGGAGTCGAATTAAATTCTTAACTTAATGACATTGGCTTTAACTGCAAGTCCCCTGATACTATCTGCTGTCAGATCCTTATTACCCGTTTCTCGAGACATAAGGGAAGGATAAGCGTTATCCTCGTAAACGACGATCTCGGATATTGATCAACCCCACAAAGCGGTAAGCATCGGAATGATCTGCTTTTTACGGCTCATGACGCCCGGAAGGTAGAGCTCGTTGTCATGCGGCTCGGCCGAGAAGGCGTATCTTATGGTGTCGTCGCTTCCGATGTAGAAGAGGTACGAACCTTCGATCAGGACATCGGTGAGCATCAAAAGGATCATGTCGTAACCGTTCTGCTTCTTGAGCATGGACATGGTATCTAAGAATTCCGGCTTCCTCTGAAGCATCGACTTCGAATCGACACAGATGATCTGGCTTACGCCCAAAGTCTGTCCTGCGATATGGAATTCCTTGAAGTCCGTCTTGATGAGATGCTCTGCGGAACTGTCCGTATTTCTGGAAGCATCGAAAAGTTCCTTACCGATCTCCTCGATACTTACGCCTGCGATCCTCGACAGCCTTTCAGCAAAGATCTTGTCGCGCTCTGTACATGTCGGTGACTTAAACATAACAGTATCCGACAGGATAGCTGATACCATAAGTCCCGCCATCATAGGAGCCGGCGTTACGCCGCTTTCCTGATACATCTCAGCGACGATGGTCGTCGTACTTCCGACAGGCTCATTACGAACTTTGATCGGCTGAGTTGTCTGTATATCAGCAAGCCTATGGTGGTCGATGATCTCGATGAGCTCTGCCTGATCAAGCCCCGGAACGGACTGAGCGGACTCGTTATGATCCACCAGAACGATATTCTTTCTTCTCGGACGGAGGAGGTGGAATCTGGAAAGAGTTCCCACGACCTTATCTTCCTCATCCAATACAGGATAACTTCTGAAACGGCTCTTTAAGATCGTCTCGCGAACATCATCCAGATAATCAGTCGTATGGAAACATACGATATCCTTAGTAGCACATACGCGGCTTATAGGCATCGACTGGCTGATGAGCTGTGATGTCTTCATCGCGTCAAAAGGAGTGTAGATGACAGTCGTTGTGCTGCCAGGGAACTCATCGAGCAAAGCCTTGTCAGGAGTTACTCCGCAAAGGATGATAGCTTCGGTATTATTCGTAAGCGCATAAGAGATCATATCCTTCTGGTCACCGCAAAGAACGATCCTGTCAGAGCCTGAGAAGGACGGTGTATTGCCGTTAGACGGAAGAGCGATCACGATCTCGCCCGTGATCTCATCCTTGGAATTATTATCCTTGATGATCTGTCCTTCGATAACACCCAGAAGGTTAAACAGAGGAAGGTTACTAACCTTCGGATCAGTAATCGTATCGAGAGTATATGAAGCGATATCACCGGCGGACAATGTTCCGAACAATGTGCCGTTGGAATTAACAACAGGGATAGATGTGACATGGCCTTCGTTCATTGTCTTCCATGCGCGGTCGAGTGTAGCTGAAGGCTCCAATACAGGCGGCTTATCGTAATCGATATCGCTTACCTGCGTTCTCATATCCTTGACTCTCATAGGCTGGGCGAATCCGAACTTAGCGAGCATTCTTTTGGTCTCGTCGCTTAAGTGATCGAGGCGGCATGCGATGTAATCTCTGTCTCCTGTTGCATTACGAAGTGCAGCATATGACATAGCTGATACAACTGCATCTGTATCCGGATTTCTGTGTCCTACTACATAAACTTGGCTCATAATATTATCTCCATTAATCTTTATGGCAACAATTTAACACAGGAGAAGTCTTTTATATACTGTGCTATTTGTATTTTTTTCAGCTATAGAGAGGAGCAGGTTTGGCACCCGTGTCCTTAAGGATATCCAGGATCTGACCCTCCTCATCCATATGCATGAGATAAACTTCCGTTCCGTCAGCTGTCAGTGAACAGATAATATCCTTAATATCTTCAGCATAAAGATGAACTCCTGTCTTATATGCGGAGACCTCCGTATAAAGAATGCTGCCGCTCTTAAGATAAGGAATTAAACCGACCAAGGATCTGGTGAAAACCGGGTCCTTTTCTCTGTCCTGTGACGATGAAAATCATATAAACCTATATCATAATT
>OMQY01000234.1 GCA_900313405.1 uncultured Eubacteriales bacterium | reverse complement strand
GCCCCTGAAGCGCAGGCTGCACCTGCACCTGCAGCAAAGCCGGAGGACGAAGAGGACCCTGACGATAAGCCGCTCGAGAACCAGCTTGACCTGTTCTCGCTTGCATCAGGCAGCGACGCTTCGTCCGATGACAAGAAGAATAAGCCCGAGCCCAAGTCGCCGTCTTCTGCGACAGGCCTTTTTGCCGAGGATCTTATGATGCCTTATGACAGGCAGGACGCTCCCGAAGTCAAAGTCCCTGACCCGGCTCCTGCACCCGAGCCCGAACCGGAACAGGAAGAAGAGCCCGGTGAGCCGCTCAGATCGTGGGAGAATAAGCAGACCTCTCTCGCATCGGCACTGGCCAACACCGAGATCGTTCATATCCGCCCCGCACCGGAGCCCGTTCCCGAGCCGGAGGAATACTACGGCGCCGATACGGATACGGTCTGGAGTGCCGTTAATGCAAGGATTCGCGAGGACGACTTCGTGCTGTGGTCGATGCTGAGCGAAGCGCAGTTCCGTGTAGTCGGTGACGGCGGATATATTGTTTTCGAGGATAAGAACAAGGGCCTCATCAAGCAGATAACCGACGATACGAATTATCGCAAGGTGTCCTATGATATCAAGTCGGCGCTTCGCGAGGTCGAGCATGTGTACCTTTGCACCGAGACTCAGTACAGCAACGCGCTGAGAACGGGCGGCGGACTTGCCAAGGCCAAATCCGTGTCGAAGACAGATGAGCTTATCAACAGGACGAAGCAGATGGGGATCGAGACCGAGATCCATTTCGGTGATGATTGAGACAGACATAACTGATATAATAGGCAACAGTCGCTCCTGTTAACGGAGGACAAAGAGAGGAGAATTACAATGGCAAAAGGCGGTTTTCGCGGAATGCCCGGCGGAATGGGCATGGGTAACCTGATGGCACAGGCACAGAAGATGCAGAGAGATCTCGAGGCTGCTCAGGCAGAAGTCAAGGAGTATCGCATCACGGGTACAGCCGGCGGCGAACAGGTAAAGCTCGTTCTGGGCGGTGATCACAAGATCTATAACCTGGAGATCGGTAAGGATGTTATCGATCCCGAAGATCCCGAGATGCTCGCTGACCTTATCATTGCAGCATATAACAGCGCTTCCGAGGAGCTCGAGGCTAAGTCTTCCGAGAGACTCAATCAGGTAACCGGCGGAGTAAAGATGCCGTTCTGATATGGCACGTTATTCACCTTCCGTACAGAATCTGATATCGCGTCTGGGGGCGCTTCCGGGGATCGGCGGCAAGTCGGCTCAACGTCTGGCTTTCCACATCCTGTCCATGCCGGAAGCGGATGCCAACGCGCTCACGGATGCCATAACGGAAGCAAGGAAGCTCACCGTAAGGTGTTCATCCTGCCAGAATTTCACCGATTCGGATCCCTGCCCTATCTGTTCGGATCCGATGAGGGACAGAAGCACCGTATGCGTGGTCGAATCCCCCAGAGATGTGGCGGCTCTCGAGCGCATGCACGAATACAAGGGACTCTATCATGTTCTGCACGGCGTCTATAATCCGATATCGGGCAAGGGCATGGACGACATCGCCCTCCCACAGTTGTTTGACAGATTGACAAAGGATCCCGATATCAAGGAAGTCATTATGGCGACCAACCAGTCGGTCGAAGGCAATGCCACGGCCCTGTATGTATCAAGGCTCCTTGCTCCTTCAGGGATCAGGGTAACACGTATCGCATCGGGGCTTCCGATGGGTGCAGATATCGAATATGCCGATGACCTGACGCTCGCGAGCGCACTTAAGGGAAGGGTGAATATCTCTTCATGAGACTGGATAAGTTCTTAAAGGTATCGAGGATAATCAAGAGACGCACCGTTGCCAACGATGTCTGTTCGCTCGGGAGAGTGACAGTTAACGACCGTCCCGCCAAGCCGGGCGTCAAGCTCAAGGTCGGAGACGTGGTCAATATCGAATTCGGTAACGGCAACGTCAGCTTCCGCGTCCTTAAGCTCTCCGAGACAGTCCGTAAAGAGGATGCGTCCGAGATGTACGAGCTTCTTGACGAATAGAAGACAGCGATCCCGAGGTTTGTTACAGTTTGCTTAAATAAGCCCTCGAGGTATTCAACAGAGCACTATCAACCGATAAAATGCTCTTAAGAATACAGCGAGGTTTTATTATGCGCAGAGTCAGACACAAGTCCCGCGGCATATCCGCCATGACCGCCTTCGTATGCATAGCATTCGTAGTGGTTGCCGTGCTCTGCGCCACGCGTATGTATGATATCCACGAGCGTCGTCAGAGACTCGAAGCTGAGAACGAACAGCTGCTGGCTCAGCGTCAGGCACTTATCGAGCGCAACAACGAGCTGCAGGCACAGAATATGCGCGGACGCGATTCTTCCTACATCGAAGCAATGGCAAGGTCCCAGCTCGATATGGTCTATCCCGGAGAGATAATCTTCAGGACTACCGGCGAGTGAGACGCTGCTTTACTCTATCAATCTGATCTGAAATCTGTCGAACCGGACCTTCTCAGTATATTGCTCAGCGAAAAATATCGTCTGCCTGAACGCGGCGAATTCATGAGTATTCTTCTTCATCCACATCGGTACGGGGATATCGAGTTCCTTGCACAGCAGGATCAACGCCTCGCTGAGTTCGGCCGAGAACCTGAGCTCAGGATTCGAATACTCTATCTCCTTGATATCAGTCATCCTGTTAGCTACAAAGAGTTTCCCTTCAAGCACCATATCTTGTATCTCCGTTCCGCTTCCTGAAGGGCCTTTAAGACCCGTCCGGGGTTTGCCACTATTTTGCCCTTTTTGAGACGTGAAGTAAATATCAAAGGTGGTATCATAAGGTTGTTTCAAGTAATTGTTCCTTACTTCATAACACCCTCCTTTCAGACACTGACACCCCCCTGTCAGTGTCTTTTTTCGATTATGGAAAACGGCCCATTCGTGCTATAGTATTCCATATGATATTCAAGCACAGAGAAGTTCCTCAGACATCCGATCTTCGCGACGTGTACAAGATCGAGTATAAGAACAGGACAAAGGCGCCGATACAGTTCAGCGTGTCGGAAGACTCTGTCCTGATCACAGCCTACATCGCCCCTGCCAAGTCGCTCCTTAAGCCATATATAGGGCGCGGCAAAGGAAGGAAGCCCGAGGATTTTACTTTCGCTGATGAAGCCTTCAGGGGCATCATGCGTAACTGGTCCGGAGACTTTGATCTCAAGTGCCACAAGGGCGGGCCGGTCCGCCTGTCGATCGATATCATAAGGAAAGACGATCCGAATGCCGTATATCCCAAGGGCCAGAGGTTCCTTAAGATACGAAGGACAAAGCTTACCAAGACATCTTTTGTCATGAGCCCTCCCTGGCGCTGGCTGTGGGGAATGCCCCGAAGCGGCCTGATGCTCGAGAGCTTCGGACTTAACTGGTCAGTCTATTCTCCCGGAACCATCAATCTCAATCTCACGAGGTCGGTCAACCGCTACGGTCAGGTGGCAGCACACGAATTCGGGCACGCATTGGGGCTCGGGGATGCCTATGGTGCGTTCTACCGCTTCGGCTATGAGGTCCCCGGAACCGAAGAATACATGATGAATAACAATCACCGTGTTCAGCCCGTTGAACTTGAGATGGCACTTACGGCACACATGACGGGACGCATGCAGTATTTCCCGAGGAGGGGTCCCAAGAAGGCCGGTGCCAAGGACCGCGATGCACGAACCTGACGGATTTCCTTTTAAAGTTTATGTAAATACTTGTGCAATTGTTATAAATATGTTGAAAATGACCCGTTTGAAGTTGTAAAATATCTCTATCAATTGTGATGACTACAGATTAGAGTCTACAACATAAGCAGGAGGTCATATCTATGAAGAAGTGTCCGGATTGTGGTATGGTAATCGCCAATCAGGCTATCAGATGCCCCAAGTGTAAGTTTAATTTTGCAGAGAGCCCTGACGCAGGCGGAGCAGCAGTTCCCCAGGCAGCAGCTGCAGTATCGGCAGCAGCTACAGGCGCTACACCTAAGGGCAGCGCAGGTATCATGCCTATGGTCGAGGTTACAAAGGATAACGTTGACGAGCTCTATGGTCAGCTCAAGGCCGCAGTCGTTAAGAGAAAGACTGAGTTCGATCACTTCATCGACTTCCTCGAGAACAGAACGGCATGGCTCACGGCTCCCGCAGCTACAGAAGGCTCTCTCGCTTGTGAGAAGGGTCTCCTTATCAGAAGCGTTTCCGTTACAAAGCAGCTCCTGAGGATCAAGGATACACTTATGCCTCAGCTCGACGAAGAGTCCGCTATCATCATCGGTCTGTTCCACGATGTAGGCAAGGTCGGTATCGAGGGCAAGCCTCTCTTCCTCGTAGAAGAGCGTCTCGCTTCCTCCACATCCGCTCTGGGTCTTTCCTTCAGCAGCAGGATCTCCGGCGCTTCCTCTTCCGCAGCAAGCACATCATTCTCTATCAACAATAAGCTCGTTCACATGAACGTAGGCGTAAGGAGCCTTTTCCTGGTATCCCAGTATATGCTCCTGTCCGATGACGAAGCTCAGGCTATCAGCTACGCAGCAGAGCCCGCACTTCTCGACGGCAAGCTCAGCCCTTACACACTGGTTCTCAGCACGGCTATCCAGATGCAGAAGACCATCTATGAGAACCCTGATATAATCTCCACCTACAGCTTCACTGTTATCCAGTAAGCCTCCGGTTCAGGTGGATCCGATCAAGAAACTATTCATTTAACTCCATTTCTTTTCCCCGCCTCGATAAGGGGCGGGGTTTCTTTTGTAAAAGCGATGAAAGACAATAACAGCAGTAACGACCTAAGACTTCATCAGATGCTCGAGGACTACGCCGTCTCGGGACGCCTGCCCATGCACATGCCGGGACACAAGCGTAATGCCGCTATGCTCGGAGATGCACACAGATACGATATAACGGAGATCGACGGCTTCGACGATCTCCATAATCCCTCCGGCACCATAGCAGAACTGACGCGTCTGTCTGCTCAGCTTTGGCATGCACAAGATGCACTGCTGTCCGTAAACGGCTCGACCGGCCTTATTCTGTCTTCCATTCTAGCCTGTGCCGCAGGTCACAGTAAGATCCTGATCGCATCCAACTGTCATATCAGTGTCTGGCATGCGATCGAACTTGCAGGTCTTACACCCGTGACGATCATGCCGCGCATGAGCGGGAAATACCCTTTCGCGCTTGGATTATCCCCGGAAGATGTCTCCCGCGCGATATCGGATACACCTGATGCGGCGGCACTCGTCTATACTTCTCCCACTTACGAGGGCGTCATCTCAGACAGCGCCGGCATCAAAGACATCGCCGACCGCGCCGGGATCCCGGTGATCCTGGATTCGGCTCACGGAGCTCACCTCGGGCTCTCAGATCTCCTTCCGTCTGACGGATCGGCTGATATCGTGATCAAGAGCGTTCACAAGACTCTTTCCGCCCCTACGCAGACAGCCGTGCTGCTGTCATATTCGGACCGTATCCCCATGAGGTCGATAGCCCACTATATGAACGTGACTGAGACATCCAGCCCTTCCTACGTACTGATGGGCGGTATGAGCAGATGCATCTATGATCTGTATGACCACGGGCTCGGAGATTTCCCGGAGCAGATCCTTCGTGCGCGCGACGGGCTCAGACGCCTGAAACATCTGGATCTCTTCCCTTCCGATGATCCGTCCAAATTCGTGATCATTACGCCCGATGGTATGACTGGTCCGGAACTTGCCGGGCGGATGCGTGAGCTCCATAATATCGAGCCCGAAGCCGTATTCCCGCGCCATGTCATCTTCATGACAGGTACCGGAGACACTTCCGGGTCTCTGTCCCGCCTGACGGCAGCTCTGATTGAAGAAGACAGGCTCATTATGTTTGACAAGGCTTCCGAGGTCTCTTTACCTGCTGTCTCATCTTCCGGGATCGAAGATCTGAACTTTGTTATGAGCATCGGTGATGCCGTAAAGGCTGAACTTACTGAGACGCCGATCACCGAAGCTGAGGGTAAGATCTGCGGCGAGTATGTTTTCGCTTATCCGCCGGGAATACCCCTGATGGTACCGGGAGCAGTGATAACAGAGTCTGCCCTCCGATATCTGAAGACTATCGCCGGATATGGCATTATACCGGTCAGAGAACCCGCAGCGCCGTGGGACGGAACTGTTTTTACGGTTGACACGTGAGCGCGTAAACCTTTATAATCCTTTTATTATTAACAAGGGGGACTAACGTCATGACAAGAATCGTTACGATCAAAACCCGCGATCTTAAGGAATCTGCCAAGAACGGCGGATGCGGCGAGTGCCAGACATCCTGCCAGTCCGCGTGCAAGACATCCTGTGGTGTTGCCAACCAGGCTTGCGAGAAGACTTCCAAGTAATCTCAGAACCCGCGTGACAATTCGGGTCTCATAATCGCAAGATTATAAGACCCTTTTATTTTGCCTTAGAGGAGATATCCCGTGATCCATTGTTTTAAGTTTGACGACAAGAATATAGTGCTCGATGTCTATTCCGGCTCCATCCACATGGTGGACGATGTCGCCTATGACATAATCGAGATGTATGAGAACTCCGACCGTGATCAGATCGTTGCCGCCATCCTCGCCAAATATGCGGATCGCGATGACGTGAATGAGGCCGAGATCGATGAATGTCTGGCTGATATCGAGTCACTTAAGGAACAGGGAAAGCTCTTCACTCCCGACAAATATGAGAAGATCGCGATCGATCTTCGTAAGCGCCGCTACACCATGAAGGCTCTTTGCCTCCACGTAGCGCACACCTGCAATCTGAACTGCTCTTACTGCTTTGCGAGCCAAGGCAAATTCCACGGCGAACGCGCTCTGATGAGTTATGAGACGGGCAAGCGTGCCATCGACTTCCTGATCGAGAATTCCGGGTACCACAAGAACCTGGATATCGACTTTTTCGGCGGGGAACCTCTCATGAACTGGGAAGTCTGCAAACAGCTCGTTCTCTACGGACGCGAGCAGGAGAAGATACACAACAAGAATATCCGTTTCACACTGACGACCAACGGAATAAATATCGATCAGGATGTGATCGACTTCTGCAACGAGCAGATGCACAACGTCGTATTGAGCCTCGACGGACGTCCCGAAGTCAATGACCGCTTCCGTGTCGACTATAAGGGCAACGGGTCCTATGACCGCATCGTCCCCAAGTTCAAGAAGTTCGTCGAAGCCCGCGGTGACAAGAGCTACTATATGCGCGGCACTTTTACACACTTCAACACCGACTTTGTAAACGACATCCTCCATATGGCCGACCTCGGCTTCAAGGAACTGTCCATGGAGCCCGTCGTCACCTCACCTGACTCCCCCTCCGCTCTGACCGAGGAGGACTTCCCGATCCTGTGCGAACAGTACGAGCGCCTTGCGCGCGAGATGATCAAGCGCAATGCCGAGGGTAACGGGTTCACCTTCTATCACTACATGCTCGACTTGACGTGTGGTCCCTGCATCTATAAGCGTATCGCAGGCTGCGGCTCCGGCACCGAATACATGGCCGTCACTCCATGGGGCGACTTATTCCCCTGCCATCAGTTTGTCGGCGATGAGAAGTATAAGCTCGGTGACATCTGGAACGGCCTGAGTAGCGTGGGCAAGGATCTCAGCTATGAATTCGCTCAGGTCAACGCCTACTCGCGCCCTGAATGCGCTGACTGCTGGGCCAAGCTCTATTGCTCCGGCGGATGCGCCGCGAACTCCTATCATTCAGGAGGCAAGATCACCGACGTCTACGACTACGGCTGCCGTCTCTTCCGCAAGAGGATAGAGTGCGCACTCGCCGTTAAGCTGAGCGACCTGTCAGAGGACGATATCGAGGGCTGAGTCTTCCGATCTGTTTAAGCGGGCATTGATGCGTCCTATCCTCCATAGAACTTTTTATCGAAAACGAACGATTTAGTTCTATGTTTCCTCTTAATCCATAGAACTAAAATGACAGTTTTAAAGATTTGGTTCTATCCCCGTCCGCACCGCCTGCCGGCGTGCTACTCGCAGGCGCGAGTATCTTCCGCGCAACTAGTTCCGCAGGCGCCGTGCTGCGCAACGGCGCCGAGGACTGTTCGTAGGTTGCGCGGAAGATGCGAGCGCCCTCACTCCAGCTCAAAAGCACCCGTGTACAGACGGTAATACGTGCCCTTCTCGGCGATCAGCCTGTTGTGGTCGCCCCGCTCGATGATACGGCCGTGATCTAATACCATAATGACATCGGAATCCATGACTGTCGACAGACGGTGGGCGATTACAAAGACAGTTCGTCCCTCCATGAGCTTGTCCATGCCGCGCTGGACGATCGCCTCGGTACGGGTATCGATCGAAGATGTCGCCTCGTCGAGGATCATGACAGGCGGATCGGCAACGGCTGCGCGTGCTATGGCGATAAGCTGCCTCTGGCCCTGTGACAGATTGGTTCCGTTATTGGTAAGCATGGTGTTATAGCCGTCGGGCAGACGAGTGATGAAGTCGTCGGCACCGACAAGGCGTGCAGCCTCACGGCACTCTTCATCCGTAGCCTCAAGACGGCCGTATCGGATATTATCGATTACGCTGCCGGTAAAGAGATTGGTCTCCTGAAGTACCAGTCCCATCGACCTGCGCAGATCATCCTTACGTATCTTGTTGATATTGATGCCGTCGTAGCGGATCTTGCCGTCAGCGATATCATAGAAACGGTTGATCAGATTAGTAATGGTCGTCTTACCTGCGCCAGTGGCACCGACAAAAGCAACCTGCTGGCCGGGTTCGGCAAAGACGGAAACGTCGTGGAGAACATCCTTTCCCTCTTCGTACGCGAAGTCGACTTCAGTCATTCGGACGTCGCCCTTGAGCAAGGTGTATGTGACCGTGCCATCTGCCTTGTGCGGGTGTCTCCAGGCCCACTTGCCTGTATGCTCGGCAACCTCACGGAGCTCGCCGTTCTCGTCTTCTACAACATTTACGAGCGTTACGTACCCGTCGTCCGCTTCAGGCTCTTCATCCAGCAGCGCACAGATCCGTGCCGCGCCGGCGCTCGCCATTACGATCGCATTCATCTGCATGGTCAGCTGATTCAGGTTGCCCATGAACTGCTTCGCCATGTTAAGGAACGGCACGAGCACACTGATATCAAAGGCCATGCGCGACAGGGAGAAGTTCTGGACATCCTTGATGATGAAGATACCTCCGACCAGTGCGAGCGTGACATAGAGTATGTTACCGATGTTATTGATTATCGGTCCTAAGATGTTGGCATAGGCGTGTGCCTTCCAGCTGTCCTCATAGAAGCCGTCGTTAAGCGTATTGAAGCCGTCGATCGCCTGTGTCTCGTGATTGAAGACCTTGATGACCTTCTGACCGTTCATCATCTCCTGGATGTAGCCTTCAGTATCTGCAACAGCCTTCTGCTGGCGGATGAAGTATTTGGCCGAGCCTGCGCCGACCTTGGTGGTGATGATGATCATGGCAATAACGCCCGCGATAAGGACAAGAGTCATCCAGACGCTGAAATAGATCATGACGAAGAATACGACGGTAACGGTTACGATTGCCTGAATGAATGTCGGAATGGACTGGGATACAAGCTGTCGAAGTGTGTCGATATCATTGGTGTAATAGCTCATGATATCGCCGTGCTTATGCGTATCGAAAAACCTGATCGGCAGCTTCTCCATCTTACTGAACATCTCGTTACGGAGTTTGTCCATGAATTTCTGGGTCATGAAAGCCATCATCTGTGTCTGACAGATGGTGAGGATCAGGGCCAGGGCATATAGGCTTACCAGGATCGTGAGGTATCTGACTATCTCGGGTCTGGCAGATGCCCAGTCGCCTGTCTCATACCACTTTTCGATGATCTTGATGACCTTCTGTATGAAGAGTGACGGGATAGATCCGATGATCGCAGCCAGCAGGATACAGATGATCACGACCGGTGTCATCTTCGGGAAATAGCCCTTGTACTTTTTGATCACACGAAGGAGTGTAGCGAAGCTGTCTTTGTTACCCTTGACCGCACCGAACCCTCTGGGGCCGCCTCTGCCGCCGGGAGCCTTAACGACTTTGCCTTCACTGCTCATCAGATACACCTCCCTTCGTCTGCTGTTCATAGATCTCTCTATAGATAGCGCAGTCCCTAAGGAGTTCTTCATGATCGCCCTTTGCCACTATATGGCCGCCTTCCATGACGATGATCATGTCGGCATCCATGACTGAAGCGACACGCTGTGCGATTATTATCTTTGTTGTCTCGGGAATGAAGCTCCTGAATCCTGCTCTGATAAGAGCATCTGTCCTCGTATCGACTGCACTGGTCGAATCATCAAGGATCAGTATCTTGGGGCGCTTCAGCAATGCTCTGGCGATACAGAGCCTCTGTTTCTGACCGCCGGATACGTTGGTGCCTCCCTGCTCTATGCGCGAATCATAACCGTCAGGGAATGACATGATGAAGTCATGCGCCTGTGCAAGCTTTGCTGCTTCGATCATCTCCTCGTCAGTGGCATTCTCATTACCCCAGAGAAGGTTCTCTCTGATAGTCCCCGAGAATATAAGATTCTTCTGGAGGACCACCGAGACTGCGTCACGGAGCGGCTTAAGAGCATATTCACGGACATCGACACCGCCGACCTTTACTACTCCCGATGTAACATCGTATAGCCTCGGGATCAACTGTATGAGAGTTGTCTTGGATGAACCGGTTCCTCCCAGGATGCCTACCGTCATTCCTGAATCTATATGCAGGTCAACATTCTCCAGAGCATCACGCGCAGCCTTGCTGGAATACCTGAAAGATACATTCTCCATATCGACGGAACCGTCTGCCACCTCGTTCACGGGATTAGCGGGCTCGGTTATCGAAGGGCTCTCGTCAAGGACTTCGGAGATACGTCTTACCGATTCAAAGGACATCGTGAGCATAACGTAGATCATCGATATCATCATCAGCGACATCAGGATCTGCATTCCGTATACCATCATTCCGGATATCTGACCGACATCGATATCTGTTCCTTTGCTCCTGATGATCAGCTTGGAACCTACATACAGGATGAATACCATGTTGAAATAGATACACAACTGCATCATAGGCATGTTAACGGCAACGATCCTCTCTGCCCGGGTAAGATCCTTACGGATATCGTCAGACGCTGACGCGAACTTATCACATTCGTACTCTTCTCTCGCGAATCCTTTTACGACACGCATACCCCGCACATTCTCTTCAACGGATTCATTGAGCTTATCATACTTACGGAATACAGCCCTGAATGCAGGCATTGCCTTACGGGCGATCATTATCAGTCCGAAGATCAGGACGGGAACAACTATTACGAACGTCATCGCGAGACTGCCGCCCATGATAAACGACATTATAATAGCGAAAACAAACATAACGGGCGCTCTGACCGCAGTCCTGATCGTCATCATGTACGCATTCTGTACATTTGTTATATCAGTCGTCATCCTTGTTACCAGCGACGAAGTCGAGAACTTATCTATATTTGCAAAAGAGAAATCCTGTACCCTGCAGAACATATCATGCCTCAAGTTGGCCGCCAGTCCCGCCGAAGCCTTGGAACAGAACATCCCTGCCAGTACACCGCAGGCCAGTGAGAGCATGGCAGCAAGGACCATGACAAGTCCTATCCTGACAATGTGATCCAGAGACTTGCCGTCCTTAATGTAATTGACCATGTCTGCCGTAATAAACGGAATAAGCACCTCAAGGAACACTTCGCCTACGATAAAGACGAGTGTAAGTATGGTTGCACTTTTGTATTGCCTCAGTGATCTGAGTATGGTCCTGGCCGATGACATTTATACGATTACTCCTGATAATGCCTTTTAACCCCAATATGATACCACATTAACTGTATTTTTTAATTATGCGTTAGTTTTGCCACAAAATTTGGATAATTTCGAAGAAAAGAAGTCTATAATCAAAATATAGCGATGTATCATCACCATTAAGGTTTTACTTTCCCGGGGCTGCCTCTCATGGGGCGGCCCTTTCGGGGCCAACTTATTCTCATATCTTGCCCATAACAAAGGGAGGCGCCGGCAAAGCACCTCCCTTATTGTTTTACTTTTCTGACGATCAGACGTTTCTTCCGTGTCTGGCGTACTTAGGCAGGAGCTTAGGTGATACCTCTCCTGTCTCAAGACCTGCGTCCTTGAGTTCCTTATCGAAAGAAGCCACATGATCAAGATTCATCTGTCCGAGCTCAACATCCTTATACTTGGCAGCTGCCTTCTTACCTGCGTTACGTCCGAATACGATAACGTCGAGCAGGGAGTTACCCATAAGTCTGTTTGTACCATGGATACCGCCTGCAGCCTCACCGGCAACGAGGAGGTTCGGGATAGCGTTTGTAAAGCCGTCACCGTTGATCTCGAGACCGCCGTTCTGATAGTGGAGCGTCGGGTAGATAAGGATCGGAACCTTACGCATATCGATTCCGTAATTCATATACATACGGAACATGGCAGGGATCCTCTTCTCGATAGTACCGGCTCCACCCAGGATCTCGATCATAGGTGTGTCGAGCCATACGCCCTTGAGGCCGCCGGGAATATCAACGCCTCTGCCCTCACGGCACTCACGGATAACACCGGAAGCGTTAACGTCACGCGTCTCGAGAGGATGGATATAAGCTTCACCGTTGGCATTTACGAGCTGAGCGCCTACGGATCTTACCTTCTCAGTAACAAGAGCGCCGAGGATCTGTGAAGGATATACGGCACCTGTCGGGTGGTACTGGATAGAATCCTGATAAAGGAGCGGAGCTCCTGCTCTGTAACCGAGTACGAGTCCGTCGGCCGTAGCACCGTAGTGGTTGGATGTAGGGAAACCGTTGTAGTGCATTCTTCCTGCACCTCCTGTAGCGATAACTACAGTCTTGGCTCTTGCTACTGCATAATCACCTGTCTCCATATTGAGGAGAACGGCACCTGCTACCTGACCCTTATCGTCCTTTATGAGCTCTACGGCAGAAGTAAACTCAACTACCGGGATACCAAGGTTGATTACTTCGTCGCGAAGAGTACGCATGATCTCGGCACCGGAATAGTCCTTAGCTGCATGCATCCTCTTACGGGATGTTCCGCCGCCGTGTGTCGTTACCATTGTACCGTCAAGTTCTTTATCGAACTCAACTCCGAGTTCATTGAGCCACTTAATGGCATCGGGAGCCTCGGTTACGAGTCTCTTAACGAGCTCGGGCCTGGCTGCGAAGTGGCCGCCGCCGAAGCAGTCAAGATAGTGCTGAACAGGGGAATCGTTCTCCTTGTCAGCTGCCTGGATACCGCCCTCGGCCATCATTGTATTGGCATCACCGATACGAAGTTTTGTAACGATCATTACATTGGCACCGGCGTTGTGAGCCTCGATCGCACAAGACGAACCTGCTCCGCCGCCGCCGATAACAAGTACATCAACATCATAGTCGATCTTCGTGATATCGACCTTATCTGTCATGAGACGGCTCGTGGAATGGAGCATCTCAGCGAGCTCGATAGGAGCTCTCTGTCCCTTATTGGGACCAACCTTTATCTCTGCAAAGGAATCATCATTGTAATCCGGATGGAAAGCCTTAAGGAGAGCATCCTTCTCGTCTGCAGTGAGACGTCTGGGCTCTGTAGCCATACGTGCGGCTCTGGTAGCCTCCACCTTCTTAATGGATTCCATCATATTTTCCGGATATGGTGCGTACATATCTTAAGCCCTCCTTATTTCTCGATCTCTCTTGTGTTATAGAGTTCCTTGACCTCATCGATCGGCTTGTTCATCATGTCGGCCATAGCCTCATCGAACTTGCCCTCGTTGATCTCTTCAACTCTCTTCGTGAGGTGCTTAGCCTCAGGAGCGATATACTTACCTGTAAGTCTTCTGGCGAGGATACCTACCATCGGGTGAGAGATACCTGCAGGACACCTTACGGAGCAGCAACCGCACATGATACAGTCGAAAGACTCCTCAGCACACTTCTCGAGATCGCCTCTCTGAGCATAAGCGATATACTGCATAACGCTGAGGCTCTGTGTGCAGGCCTTAGTACAAGCATTACATCCGATACAGCTGTAGATCTCGGGGTAGAGCTCCATCATGACCTTCTGACCGGGCTGGAGATCGTTGACCTCATAAGTCCTCTTGTCAGTCGGGAAGTAGGGGATCTGTGTGATATACATACCCTCTTCAACCTTTGTCTGGCATGCGAGACAAGTCTTGAGCTCATTCTTGCCCTTGATCCTGTAGATCGTCGTGCAGGCACCGCAGAAACCGTGACGGCAGCCGCAGCCTCTCTTCAGGGTATAGCCTGCATACTCCATAGCTGTCTGGATAGTCAGCTCTGCAGGTACGGAATACTTCTTACCGTAAAAATAAACATTTACCATCTCTTCCATAGTATGTTCCTTTCCTCTTAGTACTCGTTGGGTAATTCATCTATCTGATCGAATCTGAATACCGGGCCGTCCTTGCAGACGAACTTGGATCCGATATTACAACGTCCGCACTTACCGATACCGCACTTCATTCGAAGCTCGAGTGTCGTGTAGATCTGCTCGTCCGTGAAGCCCAATTCCTTAAGGCCCTGCAGAACGAACTTGATCATGATCGGCGGACCGCAGACGATACCGATACAGTCTGTTGAGAAGCCGATCTCCTTCAGGTATGTGGGAACAAATCCTACATGACCGTCCCAGCCTTCCTGCTCACGGTCGATCGTGAGATATACATTTACATTCGGAGCCTTCATCCAGACTTCCTGTATCTCCTGAAGCTTAACGAGATCGTCTGCAGATCTCGATCCGTAGAGGATATCGATCCTGCCGTAATGATCTCTGTTATCCAGGCAATAATTGATAACGGATCTCAGAGGAGCAAGTCCGATACCGCCGGCGATGAACAGAAGGTTCTTACCCTTGAACTCTGTCTCTACCGGGAAGTTATTGCCGTAAGGGCCTCTTACCGTAACCATATCACCGACACGAAGTCCGTGAAGCTGCTCAGTCAGGAGACCGCACTTCTTGATACTGAATTCCTGATACTCCTTGTTTGTCGGGGAAGATGTTATGGAGAACATTCCCTCGCTGACACCGGGGATACATACCATTGCACACTGACCGGGCATATGCTCGAAAAGCTTCCCGCCGTCAGGTGCATTTACCTTAAAGGTCTTAACATCGGGCGTCTCCTGAGTGATACCCGTAATGATTCCGACCTGAGGGACCAGGATATCTCTGCCGTTATTGCAATCACACATCCGCGGACACCTCCTTTGTCTCTTTAGCAAATGCTTTTATTACCTTAACTATATTAAGGGACTGAGGACACTTCTCAACGCAGCGTCCGCATCCTACGCACATGAACATGCCGTCATTGTTCGTCGGATAGTAGACCAGCTTATGCATGAACCTCTGACGGAAGCGTTGAAGCTGTGTCTGTCTGTTCTGACCGCCGGCCATAAGGGTAAAGTCAGAATACATGCAGGAATCCCAGCATCTGTATCTCTGGATACCGTCCTTGGTCGTATAGTCCTTGATGTCATAGCACTGGCATGTAGGACATACGAATGTGCATGTTCCGCAGCCCAAGCATCCCTTGTAGACCTTATCCCATACGGGAGAATCAAACTTCTCATCTGTCTTGCCGGCACCCCAGCCTTCGAGTGAGAGTTCTGCATTGGGAAGCTGACCTGCGATATTCTCGATAGCCGCCTTCTCGGCATCTACCTTGGCATCAGCCTGACTGTCTTCCTCGAACATGGAAGCGAGCTTGGCAGTAAGTGCTTCACCCTTCTCAGTGATCGGCTTCCAATAGAGCTTGTCTTCGATCAGCCATGTAGCAACATCAGCCTTAGCCTTGGAAGGATCCGCGGGATCGATACCGAATACGGTACAGAAGCAGGACTCTTCAGGCTCATGACATGCAAGAGCTACAACGATGCCGTGATCTCTTCTCGACTTATAGTAGGAATCTACGGGATCCTTGAGGTATACATTATCCATTACCTCAATTCCGCGTACATCGCAGGGACGCATGCCGAAGACAACGAAGTCATGATCGACGAGCTTGCCGGGTGTGATGCTGAGCTTGGTCCTGATAGGCGTATCTGCTGCCTTCTCTGCTTCCTCACCGCCTGCAACATCAGCGGGAATGAACTCTCTGTTTACCGTATAGAGCTGCTCTACCTGAGGGAAGAAAGCATCCTTGCCGGATCTTATCGTCTTCAGAGTGTCGATATCTCCCTCCTTGCCTTCAGACCAGAAGCCGTAATTCGTCTTGCCTGCGGCCTTGATGGGCATGAACAGATCGTAGTTCTCCGCGATAGCGGAATAGAGTGAATCGAGCTTGTCTCTTGAGATACTATACATTACTTATCACCCCTTCCTACAGCATCCTTCGGTTCGAGATCTTCGAAAGTAAAATCCGTAAGAGGGCTCTGTGCCTCAGGATCCTTACCCGCCTGGAACTCGCCGTAGAAATCATCGATATCCTTGATGAACTTCCTGTTGAACAGGTGAAGCGGTATGCCCTCGGGGCATACTCTGCTGCACTCGCCGCAGTCTGTACACCTGCCTGCAACATGGAAAGCTCTGATGATGTGGAACATCTTCTCTTCGAAGGAATCAACATTGGCCTTCTGCTGTGAATCGAATTTTGTATTATCAAATACACACTTCCTGCATGAACATGCGGGACATACATTACGGCATGCATTACAACGGATGCACTTGGACAGCTCAGACTTGAAGAAAGCAAATCTCTCTTCGGGAGTCATTGCCTCGATCTTCCTTACTTCTTCGAATCTGTCAGCGTCACCGGTATCCTGTGACTCGCCGATGATCTCATCGAAGATAACGTGATCCTTGCCCTTGCAGACATGACATCTGTCGAGCATAAGATCTTTATAGTCCATGGTCTTCTGTCCGTATGCCGTATCTATGACAACCTCACCGCTGCCTTCGATCTCAACTCCGCTTATCGACTTGATACCCTTGATGCCGGCTTCTCTTGCCTTCTCGATATCGAGCTTGCCTCTGCAGCCGACGCCGATGATGTATGCATTCTCACGGTTTACTCTGTGCTCTCTGATAAGCTGGTTGAAGCTGTAAGTGTCACAAGGCTTCAGACATACAGCTGTCTTGCCTTCGAGCTTACCTGCCTCGATCATCATCTTGGAAAGATTAGCACCGCAGAAACCGTCATATACAAAGTCGTCCAGTTCTTCGGGTGTTGTAAAGTATGCAGGCTCGGGATTATAGGGCATATCACCCTTCTTCCATCCTATAGCTCTTACGACGGTGCCGTCAGTGAGCAGTTCTTTTAAGCGATTGATCAATTCTTGCATCGTAGATCCCCCAATCTGACGTTCTCGCCCAAGGACTTAACCTTCTCGCAGAACTCGTTCATAGTCTTGGAGAACTTAGCTCCCTCTGCAGCCGAGCACCACTCGACCCTTGTCCTTCCGTTCTCGATGCCCATATACTCGAGCATTGAGAAGAGAAGAGCCATTCTTCTTCTGGCGTAGTAGTTACCTGTCGAATAGTGGCAGTCACCGGGGTGACATCCGCAGATGATGACTCCGTCAGCGCCTCTCTCGAAGGCTCTGAGGATGAACATCGGATTTACTCTGCCCGAGCAGGGAACTCTGATGATCTTAACGTCAGCAGGATACGAGAGTCTCGATGATCCGGCAAGGTCTGCACCGGCATACGAACACCAGTTGCAGCAGAATGCCACGATCAAAGGGCGATACTCTTTTTTCTCTTCGTTCATCGACATATAGCATCCACCTCCGTTGTGATCTGTCTGTTGGAGAAGCCCTGGAGATCCATGGCACCGGAAGGACATGCGGAAGTACAAGCACCGCAACCCTGACACAGAGCCAGATTGACCTGAGCTACTCTCCTCGTCTCTCTTAAGCCGTGATCCATTACCTGTACGTCATCGTAGGTGATAGCACCGTAAGGACATACATTCGCACAAGTCGAGCATCCGTTACACAGGAGTGTATCGCACTGTGCGGTGCAGGGATTGGTCTTAAGCTTATCCTTTGCAAGGAGACCTATTACCTTAACAGCAGCAGCGCCGGCCTGAGAGACAGTCTCAGGGATATCCTTAGGACCCTGAGCCATACCGGACAGGAAGATACCTGCCGTAGGAGACTCTACGGGACGGAGCTTAGCATGTGCTTCTGTAAGGAAGTTATTATTATCGATACTTGCAGTGAGCATTGTAGCGATCTTACGTACTCCGGGATTAGGTTCGATGGCAGCAGCGAGAACGACCATATCGGCCTTCATATTGATCTGCTTACCGTCAAGGAGATCAGCAGCCTGAACGAGGAGCGATCCGTCGGGCTGTGGCTTAACCTTACCGACCTGACCCTTGATGTAGTTAACGTGATACTGCTCCACGGCTCTTCTGTAGAACTCATCGAAGTTCTTACCGGGAGTTCTTACATCAATATAGAAAACTGTGATATTGGTATCCGGCCAGTGATCCTTGATGAGCATCGCATGCTTAGCCGTATACATACAGCAGACCTTGGAGCAGTAGGGCTTACCCTTCTCCTCGCTGTCGCATCTACTGCCTACGCACTGGATGAATACGATATCCTTGGGCTGCTTGTGGTCGCTCATTCTCTCGAGGTGACCGCCCGTAGGACCTGCTGCATTCATGAGACGCTCGAGTTCGATGGATGTGATTACATCGGGAGACTCGTTATATGCGTACTCGCCGAACTTATCGAGATTGATGATATCGAATCCTGTTGCAACAACGATGGCACCGTACTTAACAGTTACGATCTCATCCTGCTGCTCGTAATCGACTGCCTTGGAAGGACAGATCTTGGCGCAGACACCGCACTTG
>OMQY01000239.1 GCA_900313405.1 uncultured Eubacteriales bacterium | reverse complement strand
GCACCGGTATCGTCCAGGAGAGTAAACTCGAATGTCTCTCCCGGCTTCCAGTTACGGCCGCTGAGGACCTTCGTTGCCGTCAGTTCTGCAGAGCCTGTTGCATCATATGTATTAACGATAAGATCGTTATCCGTATAGCTGATCGTTGCTTCGAGCTTACCTGTCGCTGTATTCTTTGCGACTGTAACCGTAGCCGTGATATCACCGGTCTTTGTTATTCCGCCCGGTAATGTAGACGTCTCGGATATCGTATATGTATACGTTCCTTCCGCATCGAATGCGAGAGGCTTGAAGTCAAATGAACCGTTGGCATCGGCTGTCACCGTATCAAGCGCCTTGCCGTTCGAATCGAACAGCGTGAATTCATACTCTTCGCCCGTAAGCCAGTCACGACCGTTAAGTGTCTTCGTGATGGCCGGGGTTACTACTGCAGGATCACGGTAGTTGTCAAAGTTAATGAAGTTGACGCTCGTATCTCGGGTTGTATACGTGTCGTCGGTGTAGTACCACTTGCTGACCCAGATGTTGAGGCCGCCGTTCTCCATATAGAAATATCCCGTAAAGTAGTACTTGCGCCCATCGTAGTGAGTTGTAACTCCCGTATCAGGGTCTGTATAGAGATAGGACCCGTCAGCGCACTCAACTGCTCCCGCAGGTGCTACTTCTTCTATAACATATCTGAATGAGTGGTCGAGAAGGTTCAACGCTTCGCCTCGGTCAAAGTCACCGAAGTTGGCATTACCGTCCAGTGAATTACCTACTGTCAGTTCTCTGTAGTGACCGATCGAATCAGTTCCCTCGGAGATGCCGGACCAGTCGATATCCGGGTCAGTCTGTGTGGAGGGCATTATTGCCTGATTACCGGCTTCATCGTCATATCCCCTCAAAACAAAGTGGAACTCATTCTCCTGCTGACGGTCGTCATGAAGTGACTTATGAGCGGTAAAGTCATAAGTGCTGATCATGTTGAAGCGCATATTCATACGCGAATTATTATTACCTCTCTCAAGATAGAAGAAATCCATCGTATGGTATGTTCCTTCAGCAAATGTATTACCGTTCCAGTCTTCGGTTCCGCCGAGAGCCGTGATGACATCCTTAAGGGTATAGGTATTTGAGGAATTGATACTCGTGCCATCGATCTTACCCTTTGCATTGGCGGTAGTGATATTACCCGAAGTAAAATCGATCGTAACCGAAGAGGCGGAATGTGCACCTCCAAGATCGGCTACAAGATATCCGTCAATGAAGACCCATACGTCATCATCTCCATAGAAAGTAAAGATCATGTCTTCATATATGCCTGCGGGATTTAATACCTGTCCGCCTGCCGGCATGGAGAAGTCACTGATGTTCATGTGCATGCCGAAGTAGTGATCCGGGGTCTGCGGATTAGTTCCCAAAGATCCTGTCGTGAAGGGGAAGAATCCTTTTACCTTGTCATTACTCCCATACGGAGACATTTCAAATTCATTTGTGCTCGGATTAAAGACAGCTCTTTCATTCTCGGCATTAAAGGAATAATAACCATCGTCATCTACAGTCAGTAATTCCTGAACATCCTCGTAGGAAACCTTACCGTCATGAGCAATGTTCGGATCAAAGAGATATGCAAGAGATTCATTCTCCACTTCGGGAGCCAGATACGGGGCGTGCCATATGAATGTCGTCGGAGTTGACCATGACCCGTTCTTATAATAGACTCCCTGGATCTCTCCGGTGGAAGCGTCAAGAGATGAAGGCTGAACATAAACAACTGCTCCGTTCGGAGCACCCTCAACATAGTTTACATCAGTAACTCTATTGTAGGTAACACCATCACGGGAGACGGTGGTCCCGGTAACATTGAATATACCGTTTGAACCTGCCTGACCGTAAACATTCCTCAGACTATATGTCTCATCGGAAAGGACGGGATATCCGTTTACAAGCTGACCCTGAACCCATCCGCTGTAACTCTCGTTATTGCTCTTGTTCTGTCCGTTGCTTCCTTCAGCAAAAAAACGAAGCGGGTGCAGATATGCTCTGTCGTCAGAGTCTGTACCGGCAAAGTTGATTCCGCTCACTGCGTTATAGCACCAGGTGTATCCGGCTCTTCCGCCTACATCATTCTTATAATTGCGGTTATTGAAGGTTGTCTGCTCGGTCTCCTGCAGATTCCCGTCATCATCTTCATAGTAGAGACTATAGCTGAACAGATCCATGGTAACACCACCGGGACTCGCGATAGTCGTGACATCTCCGGGCGCTGCCTGAACGTCTTTCTCATAATCTTCAAGATAAAGTGGAGCAAGTCCTGCCAGCATAGCCGCTGACATAAATCCTGCTAACAGCCTGTAACCGATCTTCCTGTTCTTCATATATATATATCAGTACCCCCAACTAATTGGTTATAAGGCATTTATACCCAATACTATTATATATATTAAATTTTTCACATCAATTACATTTACAACAAAAATTTAACAATTATCGAAAAATCGTACAGAGAGATCACGCTTCGGGCAATGACATATTTCGAGGTGTTGTCGGCTCCTTCGTCAAATAATAAGGAAACAGCCGGTCAGGTCACCCTGCCGGCTGCTCGAATTACTGTTATCGCTTATCGCAGTACCTTCGTTTCTTGACCATGCTTACAGTCGCGAGTGCCATCGCTGCTCCGATGAGCGTTATTCCGATAAGCGCTCTGGTTACTGCACTGTCATCCTCACCCGTGCTCGTGATTATCTCAGTAGGTGTAGGCGTTGCCGTCCTTGCACCCGAATCCACCGTTGCCACTGTAGGCGTAGGCGAAGGTGTGTCTACCGGTGTGATATCAGGATCTGCCGTAGGCGTAGG
>OMQY01000240.1 GCA_900313405.1 uncultured Eubacteriales bacterium | reverse complement strand
GCACCGGTATCGTCCAGGAGAGTAAACTCGAATGTCTCTCCCGGCTTCCAGTTACGGCCGCTGAGGACCTTCGTTGCCGTCAGTTCTACAGAGCCCGAGGCATCGTAAGTGTTGATGATAAGGTCATTGTTCGTGTACGTTACCGTAGCCTTGAGAACATTCGATGAGTCGTAATCAACTTCAACAGTTACTTCAACGGGATCACTCGGACTTATTCCTCCGGGAGGAGTCGAGGTCTCGGAGATCCTGTAATGGTGAGTGCCGGGTTCCGTATAGCAGAGCGGGTCAAACGTGACGGTCTCATTTGCAGAAGCCGTTACTGTCGTTAACTCTTTATCGTTATCGTCTGCGTCATAAAGGGTAAATGTGTATTCTTCACCCTGCTGCCAGTCTCGTCCGTTAAGTGTCTTGGTTATCGTAAGCGGAACCGATGCCACATTATAGACATTCCTGAAGTCCATGAAGTTGACATCCGTTAGCCTCGTGGTATACGTGTCGTCCGAATAATACCACTTGCTGACCCATATATCGCCGTTCGAGTCCTCATAGAAATAGCCGGTAAAGTAGTACTTCGTTCCGTCATATCTGGAGACTATGCCCGTGTTCGGATCGGTAACGGAATACGAACCGTCAATGTTCTTTATCGCACCCGCAGGCGGTATCTCCTCCACGACATAGCGGAACGAGCGATTTAAGAGATTGTTGTTTACGACCTCGTCCCTGCTGAAGTTACCGAAGTTGACACATCCGTCAAGCGAGTTGTTCGTCGTAAGTGTACTGTAATTACCGACATCATCGGATCCTCTGGTTACTCCTGACCAATAAATATCTTCATCGATCTCCGATGTAGGCATTATGGCAGGCGTTCCGTCAGCATCATCATATCCCTTGAGAGTATATGTAAAATCATTCTCGGTAAGAGTGTTGTTTATATAAGCCTTATGAGCAGCAAAGTCATACGTGGAAACGATATTGAAGTCCATCTTCATGTTGGAATTCCCGTTTCCTCTCTCAAGGTAGAAGAAATCGAGAGTATGATACGTGCCGTCTGCAAAGGTCTCACCATTCCATTCCTCTGTATCCTCGACGCCTAACGCTCTGAATACATCCCTTATGGTATACGGAGCTTTAAGTGTCGTTCCGTAGCTGCTCGCTTTGTCCCAGCTTAAGCCGGAAACATTGGGAGCAGTCCCGCATGTTATCTCTCCGGTGGCAAAATTGATGGTAGTCGTAGCGGAACTGCGACACCCGCCCAGATCCATTACCAGATACCCGTCGATAAAAATCCATACATCATCGTCTCCGGCGAAGGAAAAGATCATATCTTCATAATTGCCGTGCTGATCGAGAACCTGACAGTTCTGAGGCATGGAGAAACCATCGATCTGCATATGTATTCCGAAATAATGATCAAATGCATATTGTTTATTACTTTGAGGTACAAACTCATTAAACGGAAAAAAGCCGTGATACTCATTGTCTCGATACTCTCTTACATCGAAGACGTTTCTGGCCTCATTGTAGATAGCCTTCTCAGTAGCAGAATCAAAGATATAGTGTCCCTGTGCATTTACGGTGAGGAGCTCCTGAACATCTGTATAAGATACTTTTCCTGCGTGATCGATCGTCGGATCAAACAGATAGTCAAGTGACTCATTTTGGAGAGAATCAGGTAATTCAGGTGTATTTAAGATAACAGTTCCCGCTTGTCCGTGACCATTATCGCTAACGAACCAAGCATTGATCTCTCCTGTAGAGGAATCATATGTTGCCTCGTCAACAAGAGTCTTGACCACTAACTCCCGGGTACCGTTATAATCTATAAACTGAGGAATGCCGTCAACATATGAGGTATCAATGATTCCTCTGTAATTGCCGTTGGGGGCGGCGTAGCCCATAGGGCCTTTATTGGCAGAGAGGTTATATATATTGCTACTCGAGCTGTAAACGGACTGAAGCGTGAAGGCTTTATCCGAGACTGTGGGATAACCGTTGGCATCAAGAGTCGGATTGATCAGCCCCCTGGTAACACCGTTGCCCGAGTTAGCTGTATATGATCCGGTTCCCTTAAGCTCCTGGAAGAATCTGAGCAGATGCATGTAATTCCTGCCGTTGGCGGTACCGGCAAAATTGATTCCCGAGGTGGCATCAGCCGCACACTGATATTTTGTGGTGCCGAATGGACGGGCGTTGGTTCCATTGCTGGCTGCTGTGCTCTCTGTTTCCCTGAGATTACCGTCGGCATCCGTATAATATAGCGAATAGTCAAACAGGTTTATGGTAACGCCCGACGGATTGTGCATCGTGTCGATCTCGCCTTCTATAACGGCATTTACCGTTATCTCCTGAGGAGTATAAAAGGGAAGTATATTAAGAACTATACCCGCACCGATAAGTACGGATGACATCCTAAGCGCGCACTTTTTGATCGTTCTAATATGTTTCAAATCAGTACCCCCACCTTTTTTGTTACGGACCCTGCAGAGCCCATGATCGTTATTTCATGTCACACAAACCCAGTATCATTATACTATTGTTTATTTTTCCGAATATTTACGATTATAACATTTTTTTTACATTTTGAAAAAAACTGTCAGCATACAGGT
>OMQY01000241.1 GCA_900313405.1 uncultured Eubacteriales bacterium | reverse complement strand
TTGACATTAGTGCAGTAGATGTCTGCTCCTTCTTCCTTGTAAACACGGATGCTCTCATCTCCGTCCTCTACGACATAACCCATCTCACGCATCTTAGCCGACAGCGGCTCCATATGTGTAGGGATGAGATTCGTAACCGTAACGTCACCGCCTGTTACGGCAGCAGCCACCATGTATGTTCCGGCCTCGATCTGGTCAGGGATGACCGAATAAGTAAAATCACCTTTAAGGAAAGGAACTCCCTCGATCTTGATAGTATCAGTACCGGCACCCTTGATCCTCGCGCCCATGGCATTGAGGAAGTTTGCAACGTCTACTATGTGGGGCTCCTTGGCAGCATTTATGATCTCCGTCTTGCCGTCTGCCTTGCTCGCTGCCAGCATGGCATTGATCGTCGCACCTACGCTGACGATGTCGAAATATATCTTCGCACCGCGGAGAGGCTGTGCAGACAGATTGACTATGCCTGCTTCGATATCATTGGGCCTTGCACCCTTTGCACCCATGAGCTGGAATGCCTTGAGGTGTAGGTCGATCGGCCTGTCACCGAAGTTGCATCCTCCGGGGAGCCTGATCGATGCCTTGCCGAACTTACCGAGCAGAGCTCCCATTAGGTAATACGAAGCCCTTATCTTGGATACGAGATTACCGGACGCCTTATATGTGCAAATGGTCCTGGGGTCGATACGGAGAGTATGGAGATCAAGTTCCTCGATCTCAGCGCCCAGAGAACGGCAGAGTTCCACCATTACCCTTACATCTGAGATGTCAGGAACATTCTCCAGCGTCAGAGGTCCGTCGACCATCATTGCAGCTGCAAGGATGCCAAGGATGGCATTCTTGCTTCCGCTTATCTCTACTTCACCGGTCAGCTTCTTGCCGCCGTTAATCTTATATGCATATTTGTTCACTATAACAAACCTTATTTCTTTCCGCCTGTCAGAGAATCAGTCTCATCAAAGATCTTCTTAAGTGACGATCTGACCTCCGGCTGTTCGTCTCCGGTCTTCTTCTGGAGGTTCCCGAACAAAGATCCCCGCTTTCCGGAATTCTTTGGAGTCTCTGTATTATACTCCTTTTGTGCGGTTATTGGATGAATAACCTTATCATCGGGTCGTTTTGTAACGGGAATTTCATTTTCGACAGGCTCCGGAGCCTTATATTGCGTGCTTCTCGGCAGGATCTGCTGTGTAAGGAGTTTCCTCGCTTCCTCCTTCTGACGCTTGACTTCGTCAGCTGTTGCCGCCTCACTTCCGATATCTTCTATTATTACCGGTACAGGTTCCGGCACGTATTCTTCTGCTTTTGGCTCACTGATCACGGCAGGTGCCGGTTCCGTCATGGCCGCAGGTGTCTCCTCAACGGCAGGCGCTTCCATTACGGAACTCTCCTCGAGGAGGTCATCGAGATCTTCCTCTTCCACATCGATAAACAGGAGCTCATCCATGAGATCGTCGTAACGCGTGTCATTTATCGCGCTTATGAGCTTTGCAAGGTTCTTGTCCTTCTCAACCTTCTCGATGTCAGGTGTTTTCTCGTATTCCTCCACGACTGACATCATGTCATCGTATCCGAGGGATCTTGATGCCTCTGATATCTGTGATCCGAGGAACAGCGCTGCTGCCCTGTAGAACGGCTTCTCGCTCACAAGACCGGCCTTGGCGTCACCTCTGGCATTGAAGAAGATCGTTGATGCCACGGGCATCGCGAAAGTAAACGTCGATCCCGACCCGACCTTGGATGTAACGGCGATGGAACCGTCATGCATGTCAGCGATCTCTTTGGCGATGGCAAGACCTATGCCTGATCCGCCAACGTCCCTGGAACCTGAATTATCGACCCTGTAGAACCTTTCGAAGAGGTGATCGAGGTCTTTCTGGGCGATCCCCCGTCCGTTGTCCTCCACCTGCACCGCGATCCTGTCATCTATCGTGGCGATCGAGACCTTGATGATGTTCGGCTGGATCTTCCCTGCATAATCAATGTACTTAACGGCATTTGTAAGCAGGTTGGTGATTATCCTCATAACGAGCCTTCCGTTGCCGAACAGCAGCGGATGGGGCTGGCCATCATCAGTAAAATTGATCGTAACCTTATCTATACCGTTATAGTCTGATAAGCTGGCAATTGCCTTGTCAACGCATTCCTTGATGTCAAATATGCCCATCTTATTCGTAGTGGACGTCATTGACAGGACGAGGAAGTCTTCAACGATGTCCTGCATCCTGCGGCAGTTCCTGCCGATATTGTCACCCCATGTCTTGATCTGCTCGTATGGCGGCATGTTGTTAGGGGTTACTGAATCAAAGAATGTCTTCGAAGCCGCCAGTACCGTAAGCGGTGTCTTCAGCTCATGAGATACATTTGCGGCGAGATCCTTCTGTCTCTTCTCGTCATCCTTGATCTGGGTAATGTCATCGACGATAACGATCTCAAGATTGCCATGTCCCGTCTTGGCAGTCTTCCTCATTATCTTGATCTCATATATCCTGTTCCCTGCGAAATAGTTAGCCCTCGTCGTATTGATGCCGTTCTGGAGTCCAAGGAGATAATTCGCCTTGAGCTGATTATCCTTATCATAGCTGTCAAGAAAGGATTCTATCCTCGCAGGTATGACCGATTTGAGAAAGCCCGGAAGCTGTTCGATGACTTTATTGGCGTAGATGATGCCGTTCCTGTCATAAACGATTACTCCAAGGCCGACATTATCGAGGATCTGCTTTTGTACTATGACCTCTTTCTCCTTGCCTTCCAATTCCCTCTGTACATGATTCCTTAAGGATACATTGCCTATGAAATAACCTGCAAAGATCCCCACAAGTATGAGGATCAATGATGCAACGACGACTATCAGGATATTCTCTGAGAGTACTTGTAGAAAGTCTGAAGTCATAACGGAATTGGACCGGTCAGGTCAGATCCTTCGGGAAGAAGTAACCGAAGCCTCGCCTGGTGAGAATGTACTTGAAATTCTTCTGATCGGGTTCGATCTTCTGTCTTGTACGCTTGATGGTAACGTCAAC
>OMQY01000242.1 GCA_900313405.1 uncultured Eubacteriales bacterium | reverse complement strand
TCATATACGCGGACAGCGAGCGGAACGGTCTTGAGGTTAGTGGCGTCGGGATCATCGTCCTCATCAGGGATATCATAGACCCAGCCTCTTACCTCAGCCTCTTCGCTCATATGCTTCATAAAGAGAACGCAAGCCATGAGCATTCCGACTTCGATGGCAACAACAAGGTCGAAAACGACCGTCAGCACAAACGTCACCACGAGCACCGCGATGTCACTCTTAGACGAGCTCTTGACGAGGCTCACGAACTGCCTCCACTGACACATATTGTATGCGACGATAAACAGGATCGCTGCTATGGCGGGCATCGGGATCCAGGATGCGTAAGGCATCAGGAAAAGAACAACGGCGATCAGTACGACGGCGTGCACCATACCGGCAACAGGTGTGCGTCCGCCGTTCTTGATGTTGGCGGCTGTACGGGCGATAGCACCCGTAGCGGGGATTCCGCCGAACAGAGCCGAACCCATGTTACCTGCGCCCTGAGCGATAAGTTCCATATTCGAACGGTGTCTTGAACCGATCATTCCGTCGGCAACGACGCACGAGAGGAGTGATTCTATCGCAGCAAGAACGGCGATCGTAACAGCATCAGGCGCTACCGTGCGCATGGCTTCGAGTGTGAACTTGGGAGCTTCAAATGTGGGAAGACCGCTCTTGATAGTATAGAGATCACCGATCGTGTTGACTTCCATGTCGAGCAGCTTGACCATCAGGATGCCGGCGATTACAGCCAGGAGCGATCCCGGGATCTTGTCATTGATATAAGGCCAGATAATGAGGATAGCAAGGCAGACTGCGCCGACTAAGAGAGCCTGCCAGTTTACCGTATCGATATTGCGGATGACGGCCTTGACCTTGTCCGTGGTCTCGATCGTGACCGTGCCTTCGGGGTACTTAAGTCCCATAAAGTCCTTGATCTGTCCGATCACGATCGTAACGGCGATACCCGCCGTAAAGCCTGTTGTTATCGTATAAGGGATAAACTTGATGAGCGAGCCGAGACGCAGGATACCCATGAGTATCAGGATCGCGCCGGCCATAAGGGTCGCGAGAGCCAGGCCGCTCATTCCGTTCTTGGCAACGATGCCGGCTACGATGGTAGCGAACGCCGCCGTCGGACCTGCGATCTGAACACGGCTTCCTCCGAGGAAGGATATGATGAAGCCCGCGATGATCGCGGTGTAGATACCCTGCTCGGGACCGACGCCTGACGCCAATGCGAGTGCGATCGACAAAGGCAACGCGATTATCGCTACGATTATTCCGGATATGATGTCTTTGGTAAGCTGCTTACTATCGTATTTCTTGATGACAGAGAACAGCATCGGCTTCAGTTTATCTTTACTGCTCATATTATCCTCACTCGTTATGGCTTTAGCGGCGCCGGGAGCGCAGCAAGAGTAATGATAATACAAGGAAGGCTCGTGCATGCGTATATTTATTTTACAAAAAAGCCTTCGTGAGTAACGGTTCTTCTCGTCATATTCTTCATATAAAGAACGGCGCGAACCGCAAGGCCGCGCCGTCTGTATTTATCCTCGAAAACCTTCTTAAGCAGTCTTCTTGTCCTTCTTCTCTGTGATGAACGCGATGGATACGAATACAGGTGCGTAACAGTAAACAACCGTCTTAATGTTATCCAGGATATCATACATCTTCAGATCGTCATCATTATAGTCATCAAATCCGACCATGAAGAAGCCGACCAGTCTCAGCGTAAATATCAGTGCCAGATAGAGAGCAACAGCCAGGGCTGCAACAGACGCTCCTTTGCCGAATGAACCACTCGCACACGAAGCAACGATAAGACAAATGGCGACCATCATTATTGCAGCGGTCATGTAAAGAACCAACGAGGCCAGGGACTGAAGCTTTTCGCCCGTCTCCATGTAATCGAGATCATCGCTCCATTCCTTGAAGAATTCAACAATGGGCTGTATGGCCATACCGGCAAAACCGATGGATGCGATCACGTCGGTGACCTTGTGTCCGATGATGAACAGGATGAACAGAGCGATAGGCACATCTGCTACCCAGAAGTCCGTCTTCTTGAAAAAGTCATCTACATTGAAGTCTTTGAACTGACCTGTGCCCAGAACGATACAAAGTACCACGTAAGCAACTGCAAAGATAGCTGCCATTATCCTCAAGGGATAATTGACCTTCCTCTTCTCTGCGAGCAGCGGCTGGGCGTAAGGCTTGCTGTATGCCGGAGCCGGAGCGGCAACTGAAGGAGCAGGCTTATAGGGATTGGGAGCCGGAGCGGCATACGGATTCTGAACCGGAGGAGCTCCATAAGGCGAAGCAGGAGCAACGGATGCAGGTGCTACGGTTGCCGCAGGTGCGACAGGAGCCGGGGCTGCGGCTGCGACAGGAACGGCAGGTGCGATCACTGCGGCGGGCGCAACGGGAGCCTCTTCTTTGACTTCATTTACGATCTCTTCTACTTCCTTTACTTCGGGTATCTCTGAGGGCACCGGGGTTCCGCAGTTGCGGCAGAACTTTGCACCCGGAGTGATCTCGCTACCACAATTAGCACAATTCATAGCACATCCTCCTAATGATATAGAGCCTGATATAGCAGACAACCTAATAATAACGCATTATTATTAAGAATTAAAGAAGATTTGACAAACGGCGGGGTATCCCTGAAGTTGTTACTGATGGTGAAATAGTTTATAATCACATAGATTATCTGATTACAGGTGAAAAGAATGAACGGAAAGATCATAACAGTCCCGCATCTGTTTAAGATAGTGTTCCTGCTGGGACTGGCTGTCGTGGTTCATTTCGCGTACGTTACGAGCTTTATCGCCGTACTGGGTCGCGACTACGAGCACACGATAATGAACAACTATGAGGCATATACGGCGTTGATGCCTATTATTACGATAGCCACGATCTTCCTGGCTGACTTTCTTCAGATGCCGAGATTTTTCCGCAAGAAGAATATCGACGTAGTATCACAGACCCTTTATTTCAGTTTCATACTCACGCTCATAACGCTCTCTGCGAAGGACCTTACCGAACAGCGTGCCTTCCCCCGAAGCGTTGTACTCTTAAGCTTTGCCGTGCTCATCGTTTATGTATTCATCTGGGAGATGCTCTGCAGTTTTGTAGCTCACAGGATGTATGCCAACGGGGATCTGGTCATCATCGGATCGAACAAGGCTACGATGAAGGCGGTAAGCGATAAGATCTATCCGTCGCTCAAGGGCCTCGAGCTCAATATGAGCAAGGCGATCCGTTATTCCGACAAGTCGGCGGTCAGATCAGCCATAAGATCCAATGCCGAGATCTTCCTTTGCCCCGACGTTCCCGAGGATGTCAAGAGTGACATCATCCTGTCGGCAGCCAAGCACAAATCCGTCGTTTACGTAGTTCCTCAGTTCTATGAGATCAGTCTGTACCGTTCAAGGATCATCAACTTTAACGATCTGATGGTCTGCATGCTCGACAGAATGGGACTTACCTTTGAGCAGAGGATCGTTAAGCGCACGGTCGATATCATCATCTCGATCATTGCTCTTATCCTCTCGCTGCCGATCATCCTTGTATGCGCCATCATCATCAAGGCTTCCGACGGAGGACCGGTCTTCTTCAAGCAGGAGAGACTTACGATCAATAACAAGCCCTATAAGATCTATAAGCTGCGCACTATGAAGCAGAATGCGGAGGCCGATACCGGTGCCGTTATTTCAGGTAAGAACGATCCGAGAGTTACTAAGTTCGGCAAGTTCCTGCGTCGCTCCAAGTTTGATGAGCTCCCTCAGTTCATCAATGTTCTTAAGGGCGAGATGAGCGTTGTCGGCCCGAGATCCGAGAGACCCGAGTTCGTTGCCAACTTCGAAAAGGATATTCCCGGTTACTCGCAGCGCTTTGCCGTCAAGGCAGGCATCACGGGTCTGGCGCAGGTTGCAGGCAACTACGACACCACGCCTCAGGATAAGCTCCGTTACGACCTGCTCTACATCAAGAATTATTCCATCCTGCAGGATGTCAAGATCATATTCATGACCATAAGAGCGATCTTCTCGCCGCATCTTTATAACAGGACCTTCGAAGACAATAAGAGTACATTCGTATCGACCGAACAGGAAAAGCCTTTCCCCGGAGTTGAGTGATCTATGACGGACCTTAAGTATTCCGTTCTTATCTCCGTTTATTCAAAAGCATCTGCCGGAGAACTGACCGAGGCCGTAAACAGCATGCTCGATCAGACGCTCCCTACCGACAACATCGTGCTCGTAGAAGACGGCCCGTTGACGCCCGAACTCGACTCATCGATCGCTGAACTCGTCTCACGGGCAGGTGACATCATCGATATAGTCAAGCTCCCGGTTAACCGCGGGTTAGGCATCGCCCTTAATGAGGGACTTGCACATTGCCGTCATGAATTGGTGGCACGCATGGATTCAGACGATATCAGCGTCAGGGATCGCTGTGAGAAGCAGCTGACACTTCTCGCGAACGCCCCGGACATCAACATAGTCAGTTCCTCTGTAGTGGAATTTAAGACGGCTGTTACCGAGGTCGAACGAGAAGCCTCGCCCCTGCCCGGCTACTCGATCGGGATGATCACCGGCCGCCGCAATGTGCCCGCGTCTGATGATCAGATCCGTAAATATTCCAGGAAACGTTCGCCGTTTAATCACCCTGCCGTAATGTTCCGCAGGAGTGCGGTAATAGAAGCGGGCGGATATAGCGAGGAGTATCACCTTTTCGAAGATTATCATCTCTGGGTCAGGATGCTGATGAAGGGATCAAAGGGTGCCAACATAGACGAAGCTTTGGTCTATATGAGAACTGCGGACGACACCTATGCGCGCCGCGGCGGAAAGCAGTATGCCAAGGATCTTCTGAGGTTCCACAAATGGCTTCGTTACACCGGATGGTCAACAAGGCTCGATTACATCACCGGCGCTGTCCCTCACGCACTGGTGTGCAAGTTGCCCGGCCGGATGCGAAGAGGTGTGTATAAGCTATTAAGGTGATTGCCCCTATTTCCGCTTCTCCCTTGCCATCTCATACGACCTTACCGTCTCACGAGCACAGGCATTCCATGTAAAGAACGAGGCGCGATCACGGGCAGCCTTAATGAATTCACAAGCGGCAGGATCTCCGGACTTGGCTTGCTGCGCGATATCGAGTGCGGAAGACAGAGCCTCGGCAACAGAATCCGCCGACTTTGGCTCACACAGGAAACAACATCCGCCGGCGACCTCCTCCAGAGACGAACCGTAAGAAGTAACCGTCGGTACTCCCGAAGCCATGCCTTCGATGACCGGAATACCGAATCCCTCATATAGAGATATATAGGCAAAAGCAGAAGCTGAATGCATCAGGGGCAGCATGTCCTCATCATCAACAAACCCGGTAAAGATAACGTTGTCGCGAAGGGCAGGATCGCCATTGACGCTGTCGAAGATCTCATCGTACATCCACCCTTTCTTGCCGACAATGACAAGCTTATAGCGAGCCCTGACATCGTCGGGAAGCGCACGATAGCCGGCGATCAACCCCGGCACGTTCTTCCGCGGCTCGAGAGTTCCGACATAGAGGATATAATCGGAATCGATCCGATACTTGGCAAGTTGTTCGTCCGTCGCAGGAGAAGAATTCAGGAAGTCCTCCTTGATGCCCATATAAGTGACCGCTATATCCGGGTTACGGGGACGGCAATACTTGGGGATATCTATGCGCGAATTCTCGGAGATGGTAAGTATCTTATCGCATGATCGGGCCGTCCTCTTGATATACCATTTGAACATCTCCCTCTTCCAGCCTACATGGCACTCGGGAAGATTAAAATAGGTCATATCGTGGAAAGTCCCCTGAACCGCCAGATGACGATAGACCAGACGTGAAGTATAGGGCATCGTGTAATTCGGACAGTGCAGCACATCGATCTTCAGTTTACGAAGTCGCCACGGAAACACGATCTGTTCCCACAGGATACGTATATACTGACGTCTTAAGATCCTGCTCTTAACGGGAACCATGTGGAAATTATCCGCATAGATTCCGAAGCCGTCCAGATCATCATCCTGAGCGAAAAGGTAATATTCATTATCACGGTCCTCCGCCTGAAGGCCCTTCAGTAATCCCAGCATATATCTGCCGATGCCTGTCTTGCTCTTCGGCGTAGCTGTCAGGTCGATCGCGATCCTCATCAGAGCAGGTCTTCCCTTCCCTCGGCCTTGAGCTTATCGACCATGAGCTTAACATCCTGAGAGTGTGCCTTATCACACACAAGGATAGCGTCCTTAGTCTGAACGATAACCAGATCCTTAACGCCGATCGCGGTTATGAGCTTATCGCCCGCCTGGTCAAATACCACGGAATCACTGCAGTCGATCAGCTTGGAATCACCGACCCTGACATTCCCGTTCTCATCCTTAGCGAAAACATCATCCAAAGACTCCCACGATCCCACATCATTCCATCCGAATTCAGCCGGTATAACATAGACATTGTCAGCCTTCTCCATGATCCCATAGTCCACGGAAACTTTCTCGAGCGTGGGATAGACCTCGGCGATAGCCTCCGCCTCGGACGAAGTACGCAGCTTGTCAAAGATCTTCTCCATAGCAGAATACATATCAGGCAAATACTTCTTGAAACAATCGAGGATCACCGATGCCTTCCAGATAAACATGCCGGAATTCCAGAGGAAACGACCGGAATCCACATACTCCTTAGCCACCTCAAGGCAAGGCTTCTCGACGAACTTACGGAGCGAGTAGACCTCTCCGCCCTGCTCTATCGGGTCAGACGAGAATTCGATATAACCATATCCTGTCGAAGGGAAAGACGGTCTTATGCCGATCGTTACGATCCTGTCAGTATTCTCTGCCGTATCAAGCGCAAGATTCAATACACGCTCATACTCACGAAGATCACCGATATGATGATCCGCCGGCAGAACTGCCATCAGCGCATCACCATATAGCTTCTTCAATGTCATTGCCGCATATATGATACAGGGCGCCGTATTGCGCTGCACAGGCTCGATCAGGATGTGACTTCTGTCGACCTCATCGAAAAGAACCTTGCTCATGAGTTCAGCCTGAACCTCATTGGTAACAATAAAGGTATTCTCCCGCCCGATCACGTGATCGAAATGCTTGATCGTCTCATTGAGCATTACGTCATCACCCGTGAGCTTTGCGAGCTGCTTAGGAGTTGCCATCCTCGATACCGGCCAGAATCTCGTTCCGCCGCCGCCTGCCATTATTACCGCTGCCTTCTGCATATATGCCTCCGTAGATCAAATATGCAGATATTATACTATAAGTTGACAGATTAAACGCCTAAGTTCTGCTTTATGCCTTTTATTCGCGCTCTTCCAGTTTAAGAAGCAGTGCCTTATACCGAGTTTTTTGAAATGAAACCTTAACGCTACCAAAATGCTA
>OMQY01000243.1 GCA_900313405.1 uncultured Eubacteriales bacterium | reverse complement strand
GTATATTAAGAACTATACCCGCACCGATAAGTACGGATGACATCCTAAGCGCCCACTTTTTGATCGTTCTAATGTGTTTCATATCAGTATCCCACTTTTTTTGTTACGGACCCTGCAGAGCCCATAATCGTTATTTCATGTCACACAAACCCAGTATCATTATACTATTGTTCATTTTTCCGAATATTTACGATTATAACATTTTTTTTACATTTTGAAAAAAACTGTCAGCATACAGGTCTTGATGAACACCACCGTCAGTTTTATTCCGAAAAATAAGAAGTCCGGATCTGTGACAACTGCGATCCGGACTGTTCTTATTCTGTAAGTACTTTTCGATCAGGCCTTTTTCTTCTTGGCTTTCTTCTTGGGCTCTGCCTTCTTGTCCTCAGGCTTCTCGACCGGACGGGTCATATAGTCAACGACAAGCGAAGCGCTCTCGCCTCTGTGAGCCCATGTCTCGTCACAGATCTTAAGTCTCTCTGCTTCGAACTCCGAGCTGCCTGTGAGTGAATCGATAACGTCCTTGATGTGATCGAAGTCCTCTTCGCGAAGCTGCTTACCCATGCGAGGGAGAGCAGAAGCAAATGTCCAGGGTTCCTCATCGATCCATGCGGCATCGTAAGGTGCCTTATCGAAAGAAGTATCGGCATAGATGATAGGCTTGCCGAATACGAGATAGTAGTCGAACATTACACACGAGAAGTCGGAGATAAGGATATCTGCAAGGTTCAGGACATCGAAGTTATCACGGTCGCGGTTCCACTTGACCTTCTCCCCGTCAGGATACTTGGCCATAAGTCGATCCATGAGATCCTTCTCGGCGGTGAATGACTGCGGGTGAGGACGGATGATTATATCGTAGCCTGTCGAGATGAGTGCATCAATGATCTTCTCGCCATACTTGCTGAGAATGCCGCTTGCACCCCATGAAGGTGCGAGGAGCACTGTCGTGTTATGCTCGGGAGCCTTACCCTCTTTCTCGAGACGTACAGCAAGACGGTCAAGATAAGGCTGTCCTACGATCTCGATCTCCTTGGCGGGCAGGTTACGGAGTTCCTCGAGCTTACGGATCTGATCGACCTGATACTGTCCGGATACGAGGATGCCGTCATAGTAGTCGATACCGAACATCCTGTAGAGCGTGGCATCGTTAGGCATGTGAAGAACATGAACATACTTATCGACAGTCTTGGATCTCTTCCACTGATATACATCAAGACCGGGTGTGGTAGCCAGAATGACTCCGGCATTGCACATGTTGAGCTTAACAAAGGCACGGTTGCCCTCTCCTATAAATTCGCACTTAACATGCTTGTATTCTTTCTTAAGTGCCGGATCGGACGGATCGGCGGTCCAATAGACCAGATCCTTGCCGCGTGATTCGAACTCGTCACATATCGGCTCGAAAACATTCCAGTATCTCTTACCCTCCGAGAAGATAAGATACGGGATCTTAGAAGAATCGACCTTGGCCTGACGTCCTCCTGACAGGATGAACTTTATCTTATAAAAGATCTTACGTACCGCGAATACTACAACACCGGCAGCGCCGATGATGATGGTAAAGAGCATGCTTCCCGTTCCGGGATCGATGTATAGTAATGTATTCATTTTGCCTCCTAAGTTACGGGATGGGGATCGACTCGATTTGCAGATCTCCCAGACAACCGCCATCTAGTGTATCACAAACTCCGCTTAATCTGTACCAGTCAGCAGGAGCATATGTATTACCGGGGTTCTGATCGGAATTGATCGCCTCTGAATAGATGATCACGGGATCTTCCGTCAGGAAGTCGAGCGTGAGCTCATTCCCTGTCAGAGGATTTACCTGTTCGTCAACTACTCCGAGTGTAGCATAGTAGGGCACAACAGCGTTAGTCATGTAGTCCTCGCACACGTTATAGCCCTCTTCACCGAAGTCATGGATCATGAGTACCGGATTATAAGCCATCATGTCCAGTCCGTTGGGCTGTATCATGTTGCTGTCCTGATAAAGTGCGGCACCGTGATCGGATACGATTATGATACGCGTATTGTCGTATACTCCCTTTTCCCTGAGATAATCGAACCAGTGCCCCAGTGCCGTGATCGCGGCCTCGGTGACCTGATAATGCTTGATCTGATTATCATTTGCAAAAACAAGATGATCTTCCCCGGCGTAAAGTCCGTCGGGATAGCCCTCATCGCTTATGCGGTAGAGTTCATGTGCCGTATCGTTTGCCATCATGAGGAATCCGCCCTCGGGATCCTCAGTTATCGTCGTCATCTTATCCATATTGAGGAGTACCTGATAGGCATCCATGAATGTTCTGTAAAGGCTGTGACCATAAGATCTGTCGTGATCGCCGTACTCTATCGCATTGAAGTCGCCGTCATCGTAGAAGAAGTCTGTCATGATCGGCGGGAACATTTTCGAGACAGATGAGCAGAACAGATTACGCTCCTGCCTTATGCGGAGAGCCTCATCGTTCGCCACGTATTCCTCATTGTCACGGCAGAAAGCACCATTCGTCACGTAGGCATCGACATCATATCCGTCGTATATCGACAGGTCCGGGATCCACTTGTAGCCTGCATTAGGAGGATTAACGACAGTGACATCGTAGGAATTCTCAAGGAACATCAGCGGCATGACCTTAAGAGACTCATCGGTCTTATATGCCAGGCTCAAGTCACGCCTGAGGTTCATATTCTCGGCGGAATACTCGATACCGCCGAAGAGCGCCGGAGCTCCGAAGATCGTATTCGGACCGTACGAGAGCGTATTCGGATAGTATGTGAATCCGTCATACTGATCGGCAGTTCCGGGATTATTGGCCATTATATACGGAATGTACTCACCTATTGCCCAGTCGAGCATTATGACCACGACATTCTTGCCGTTTGTACTGAGTTTTATGTCAGCAGGCATGAAATAGTTATAATCCTCATCAAGGAAGTACTTATCCTCAAGCCCGTCCTGAACCTGCTTCACGTTAAGGTAAGACATAACGCTGAGCGCCAGGAGCGGCAGTGCCAGGACAACAGCCATTGCCTTAACGTAATGATTCCAGAAGATATAGACAAGGATCGCGGCCAGGAACAGTGACAGCAGGTTCATCATAATGGCCTGTGAAGTCTTGTGATACTCGGCAACGAAGACGAGGTCCGGATATATCCTCAAGTCAGATTCGCCGGAGAAGAATACATTGATCATCGTAAACGCATTGAGCATCAGCATGCCGAGAGCCATGAACGATCTTGTACGTCTTGCCGCCAGAAGATAGAACACTCCGAACCAGATGATAAAGACGCCACATGCCGTAAGCGCGCTGAGTACTATAAGCTTCAGAGGGTTAAGGAGCGGCTCGAATGACAGGAACTCCAGTGGAGATGACGCTATCGTACCGGCAGGGATAAGGATTCCGGTAAGGACTGTCAGATTAAGAGCACCCAGGAACCATATGGCGTTGTCCGCCTTTGCCCTGTCATCCCCGACCTTGACGGTCTTCTTCGGCTTAGGCTCATGTACCATCTTCATCACGATGTTCTTTCCGAGTGAGAAGAGATTGTTGAGAGTCCAGTAGAATACCAGTCCCGCCGGTGAGTTATAAAGGAGCACCAGGAAGATGGCTGCTATGCCGTACATCTGGATCTTAGTCTTGATCGGGAATCCCTTCGAATAGACCGTAGCTGAAGCTGCATTAATGGCGGTCATGAGTATCGGAAGCAGATTAAGCGTTATACCTCCGAATGCTATAAGCGCATCGGGCTCTGCCAGGTCCTTGATGGGGCCGAACCTGACTCCGCTTATGTAGTCGAGATGTGACAGAAAGTGATAAGCCGCGATGAAGAAAGGGATCTGCAGCAGGAGAGGCACGCTGCTCCTCAGTACATAGACCTGCTTATAGCCCATCTGGCGGTAGTAGGTCTGAGTCATCATGAAGCGCTCATCGCCCTTGAAGGTCTTTCTGATATGCTTGAGCCATGGCGCCATCTTGGCGGCCATCTCCCTCTCGCGTTCCTGCATGGCGTCGGCTCTTCTGTAGAGCGGGAGCACCAGGAGGTTGACTACAACGCTCAGGATTATTATCGACAGTTCGGGGTTATAGACAAGTCTCTCAGATACCGCGAAGATCACTTCGAAGAGAAGTTCGAGCGGGTAGATTATCAGTCTGTATAACACGTCTAATAAACTCATATGTATAACCTTACGGGGCGGGGATCTCTTCTGACGTCATATGGTGCATATCATCGCCGTGGAGGATATACCAGTCTGCATCCGCGAACCTCGTTCCGGGATTCTCCTGAGGGTTAAAATTGACCGAAGATATTATAACAGGTTCTTCTTCCAAAAACGACGTATCAAATACCTCGCCCGTAAACGGATTGGCGGGCCGGTCGATGATCCCGTCAGTTGCCAGATAAGGAACGAGCGCATTGACGGCAAAATCGTCTTCTACGGTGAAGCCTTCGGAATCAAAGTCCTTGATCATCAGTAGCGGAAGGTAGGCCATAAGATCGAATCCGCCATCGAGGAGGAGCTCTTCGTCCTGACCTAAGAAATATCCGTGATCCGATACCAGGATTATCCTCGTATTGTCGTAGACGCCCTCTTCCCTCAAATGATCGAACCAATCAGCAAGCGCCTTATACGCCGCGATGTTGATCTGCATATGTCTGATCCTGGCATGATTATCGATCGGAAGGAAACGGTCTTCACTATACATTCCGCCGTCATATGTCTCAGAAGAGATGATGATATCTTCGTGCGTCATATTGTTATCCATCATGATAAAGTGATCTGAATCGTCATTCCTGATGACCGTCAGATCATCCATTCCGATAAGCGTCGAATAGGAGTCGATGAACTTCTGTGCAAGAGGGCTGCCGTAGTTATGATCGCCCGAACCGTATTCGATCGCGTTATAGTTGCCATTATCGTAGATGAGGTCGGTCGCATATGCGGGGACGATCTTCGACAGTGAATAACAGAAGAAATTCCTTTCCTGTCGCTCGAGGACGGCATCGGCATTCTCTGTGTATCCCGGGTAACTCTCACTCATGGACCCCTCCAGCAATGCTGCCTCGATCCCGTCATAACCGTCATATATCCTCACGTCAGGGATCCAGTTATATCCCGCATACGGAGGATCGGTAACCACGACATCGTATCCGTTCTGCGCGAAAAGCACCGGCATGACCAGAAGCGCCTCGTTGATCTTGTCCTCCATCTTCTCGTCCGAACGAAGGTTGAGGTTCATCGGAGAATACTCCGGGCCGCCGAAGAGCGCCGGCGCACCGAAGAGCGTGTTCGCACCGTACGACAATACATTGGAGTAATACGTAAACCCGTCAAACTGTGCCTTAAGCTCAGGATCATTATCCATTATGAACGGGATATAATCGCCGATGGCGCGATCGAGCATGATAACAACGACATTGTGTCCTTCCGTGCTGAGAGTCAAGTCGACCTTACGAACATAATCATCTTCAAGATAATACTTGTCCTTAAGTCCGTCATACGCGGTCGACAAGCTGTTAAACGACATAACACTTACGGCGATGAGCGGAACAGCCAGCACGAACGGCATGAGCTTCTTTTTGTACTGCCACAGATAGTAGAGCAGGAAAGCCGCACACATCAGCGAGAAAATGTTCGTCATCTCGGAGGCGGAATCCGCATGATACTCCTCATGATAAACCAGTGTAGTCGACACTCCGGCATCCGGTTTGATTACAAAGAAGCAGTCTATCAGAGCCGCAACGGCGAGTGCTGCCGACACAAATCCGATAACTCTTCTGGCTCTGCTCCCGGCCAGAACATATATAACGCCGAACCAGATGATAAAGAAGCCGGCTGCAGTAAGGAAACTGAGCGCGATGAATCTCATCGGACTCTCGTAATTGTTGAGCGATATAAAATCCTGCGGTGCGCTGGCAATGGTGCCGGCAGGGATCATAAGTCCGGTCATGACCGTAAGGATCAGGGCACCTGTAAACCACAGGGCCGCATCATAGCCGTCAGACTTGACCGATGACCGCCTCGGCTTTACCGCGATCCCGCGCTTCTTCATCAGCGCTGCCACGATATTCTTCCCGAGCGAGAAGAGGTTGTTGAGAGTCCAGTAGAATACAAGTC
>OMQY01000244.1 GCA_900313405.1 uncultured Eubacteriales bacterium | reverse complement strand
TTAAGCCCGCTTATCGAAAACATGACTAAAGTCATATTCACAAATACACTTTCGACATTATCGCACAGGGCGCATCTTCGATAGAATGGTGACAGTAAAGACAAGGTGCGCGGCAAGAGCCGGCGCCACAAAAAACAAGGAGAACAAAATGAAGACGGTTGTTAAGCTCGATGGATTGATCAAGAAATATGACAATAAGCCTGTCGTGGACGGGCTGTCGCTCGAGATAGGCGAAGGGGAGATCTTCGGACTCTTGGGACCGAACGGTGCCGGCAAGTCGACGACGATGAATATGATCTGCCAGCTCGTTAAGCCCACGGCGGGGAGCATCAGGGTGTTTGATATGGATCCTAAGAAGGATGCGAAGAAGGTTAAGCCGATGATCGGGTATATCCCGCAGGACCTCGCGATCTACGGGAATCTGAAGGCGTGGGAGAATGTTGAGATGTTCACGGCGCTTTACGGGATCAAGGGGCAGGAACTGAAGGATGCTATCGATGAGTCGCTTGATTTCGTCGGGCTCGAGGATAAGAGAAACAAGTTTGCCAAGACTTTCTCGGGCGGTATGAAGAGAAGACTTAATATCGCATGCGCACTGGGACATAAGCCGAAGCTGCTGATCTTTGACGAGCCGACGGTCGGCATCGATCCGCAGTCGAGGAACTTCATCCTGAGCAAGATCAAGGATGTGAATAAGGACGGCACGACGGTCATCTACACGAGCCACTATATGGAGGAGGTCGAGGCGATATGCACGAGAGTCGCGATAATGGACAACGGAAAGATCATCGCGATCGGCACGACTGAGGAGCTGAAGAATATGGTCAGAAAGTCACCGGACGAGGAGATCACGCTCGAGCAGGTGTTCCTGACGCTGACGGGTAAATCATTAAGGGATTACGTGGAAGGTTAAGAGATGAGCAAGGTAACGGTAGTAGTAAAGAATTATCTGAAGCTCTTATTCAGGGCTAAGGCGATGATGGTCATTATCGTCGTCGGCATGCTGGTGGTCGTCGCCGCTCTCGTGAGTGCTTTCCATACTTTGCTCGATAAGGCGGAGGGAAGCGAGAACTTCAGCGTCGGCTATGAGATGACCGAAGACAGCAGATATAAGCTGATCGAGAGCGGGATAGTAAATGCTCTCAACATGCAGGGGATAGATGTAAAGAAGTATGAGGATGAGGATCCCGAGGAGCTTATCGGGGACGGGGATGTTGACGTGATGGTTGTTTTCGAGGATGAGGATTACAGGATCGTCGGAGATAAGTCGGAAGGCGTCAACGTCAGGACCGTGCAGTACATGCTCTATAACGCGGACAGGATGATGAGCGGGAAGACCGGGAGCGTTAAGCTGGAATCGGAGCCGCTCGAGTATACCGAGGTCGCCGATGCTGAGAATTATTACGGCATCATAGAGATCGTTTACTTCCTGACGGTCGGCTCGACTGTATTGACGCTGATCTTCATGAACGAGCGCAAGAACAACATCGGCATGAGATTCAAGGCGGCCGGTAACGGGACCGTGGCTTATGTCGGCAAGCTCGCCGCGAGCACAGTTTTCTCCTGGCTCATTCAGGTGTTCCTGGCGACGGGACTGGTCGTCCTGATCTTCGATGTTAAGATCGGAAAGCCCGTCATCAGCATGGGGCTCTTGATGCTCGCGACCGTGGCGTTTACTTCGCTCGGACTTATGTTCTACACATTGATCGACAATGTGGCGGGCGCGATCGGCGTTCAGTATGCGCTGCTGTGGTTCGCGGGGTACCTGGGAGGATCGTTCGAGACATATATGTATTCGCCTTTCCCGGAGACCATTAAGAGAATGTCGCCCAGCTACTATGTCAACAGATCGCTGGTCGAACTCTCGGTATCAGGCAGCAGTGATTATCTGATCCCGTGCGTATGCGTGATGTGCGGCATGATCGTGGTGTTCGGCGGTCTCGGACTGCTCATCAGTTCCAAGAAGAAAGAGGTATAAGCAAATGTTCATAAATGCACTTAAGATGGCAAAGACATCAGGCAAGGTCATCATCCGGAGCA
>OMQY01000246.1 GCA_900313405.1 uncultured Eubacteriales bacterium | reverse complement strand
AGGCTCGTACACTATTTTGTTACTCCCGATGATACAAATATGAGGCGCCGGTGTAGATCTTGCCATATCAGCGTCTTCGACAACTAACGCGACAACTATTCTCCCCAATAGTTGTCGATAGAGTTGTCGAAGCAGAAGCTACTGCAGAACCGGCCACTCGGGCGCACATAAAAAACCGGCGGCGGATCGCTCCGTCGCCGGTCGTTCAGTGCCTTTACACTTGTGCTGCAGATCACTCCTCAGAGATCGCAGATACGGGGCATACAGCCTCGCAGGCTCCGCATGAGAGGCAAGCCTCAGGATCGATGTTATACTGTGTATCGCCCTGGCTGATTGCTGATACGGGGCATCCTTCTGCACAGGATCCGCAGGAAATGCATGCGTCAGAAATTACATAAGCCATATACAATATCTCCCTTCGTGTTGATATCTCGATTATTACACAACGGCAGGTGGATTTCAACAGATTTACTGTTCGATAAGCCCACACCGTAGCGGCCGGCTTACTCCTCGTCCTCGGAGGAAGCAGTATCCTCGATCGCGTCGATGTCGCTGCCGGCCGCGGCACCGCAGCCGCCGCATGATCCGCAGCGGGAAGACTGTGTTCTGCCGTCACGGCCGTCCTCGTCATGGGTCTCGGAGCGCATGTCGGAGTTGAGAGGTTCGAGGCCTTCCCAGGGGTATTTCTCGATCTCCTGAACATCGTCCTGGATGAACTTGACGGAGACGGATTCTTCGATGAGGTTTACTTCGCTTACGATGCCGACGCCGCGAGGGGTTCGGATCTTGCGGCCGACCTTGGGCAGACGCTTGCGTGCATCGTTATAGGCTTCTTTCTCAAACTGCAGGCAGCACATAAGGCGGCCGCAGGCACCGTTGAGCTTCGTCGGGTTGAGCGAGAGTCCTTGGTCGCGGGCCATACGGAGCGTGACCGGAGCGAAATGGTTCAGGAAAGAGCAGCAGCAGAGTTCGCGGCCGCAGACACCGATGCCGCCGACAAGGCGGGCCTGGTCACGCGAGCCGATCTGGCGGAGCTCGATGCGCGCGCGGAAGGCGGCGGCGAGGTCCTTTACGAGTTCGCGGAAGTCGACACGGTTCTCGGAAGTGAAGAAGAAGATCACTTTCTTGCCGTCAAAGGCGAAGACTGCTTCGATGAGGTTCATGTCGAGACCGTGCTTCTCGATCAGGGAGAGGCACTTGTCGTAGGCTTCTTTCTCCTTTTCGAGCTTAAGCTGATAACGCTCCAGTTCCTTCTCATCTGCCGGTCGAAGGACAGGAAGGATCTCTTCAGCGTCTTCGGTCGACAGTTCTGCTTCGTAGGGCTCCTCGGCAACGTGTGCCAGATCGATACCCAGCTGGCTGTCGACCATGACGGCGTCACCGATGTTCAATGTCATCCCGTCACATGTGTATCTGTATAGTTTTCCCGCCTCTCTGAAACGGACGTTTACGATCTTTGTCATCTTTTCAACTCCTTATGTATCTTGAGCAGCATACTGCAGCATGCGCTCTCGTAGCTTACGTTCACTTTAAGTCCTTTGACCAGCTCGTCGACGGCGTCTGAGGCTCTGGCGAGCGACGTGGTCGTGAGGTAGTCACATTCGGACAGCATGGCTCTTATCTGCCCTGCTTTGTCCTTATACCGGATCTCGCCCGAGTCGGGCACCTTGAGCATGATGGCAATGTCGCTGATCACGCGTAGCATGAAGACGAGGATGTCTTCGATCCGGCTCTTATTCTCATCCAGAAAGGCAAAATCCTTATACAGTATATCAGTATATGTCTTCTTAGGCATCGTGATGATCATATCGAAGACCCGGTCGCGGAATTCGGCGAATTCTTCATCGTCGACCATCGCGATGGCCTTTCCCGGAATGCCGGCGGCAAAATCCGTTATGAATCCGAGCTTCTCTTCTTCAACATCCGGATAGCGCATCTTGACGACCGAACGGATCTCTTCTTCGCTGTAGCAGGCGAGCTTGAACTCGATCACACGCGACAGGATCGTGGGCAGGATGTGCGACTTGTCGGCAGCCATAAGGATGAAAGCACACGATACGGGCGGCTCTTCGACAGACTTGAGGATCGCATTCTGACCTTCCTCGTTCAATTTATCGCAGTTGATGATGAATACCTTGCGCTTCGATATCTGAGGCGGCATACCCGTCCCTGATACAACGATACGTCTT
>OMQY01000270.1 GCA_900313405.1 uncultured Eubacteriales bacterium | reverse complement strand
GGGAACATCTATCCCCGCCACTCTCGTATTCTGAATGAATGAATAGAACATACTGTTGTCAAAGAAGAGCTGTGATAACAGCACCTCAGCACCTGCGTCAACTTTCTTCCTGAGATTCCTCATCTCCGCTACGGTATCCTCGGAATCGGGATGATTCTCCGGATAGCATGCACCGGCGATACAGAGATCAGTCCTCGGCTTGATATATTCGATCAGCTCGGAAGCATGGTTAAATACTCCCTTGGGAGTAAAGTTCGGATTGACATCTCCCCTTAATGCCAGGATATTCTCGATACCTGCTTCTTCGATCCTTCTGCAGAATTCATCGATCTCCGCCTTATCGTAAGGAAGACAGGTAAGGTGGACTACAGGCTCTACACCATATTGTTCCTTTATCTTCCTTGCCAGAGCTATGGTCTTGTTATTATTGGAGCTTCCGCCGGCGCCGAAGGTCACGCTGATATATGCAGGCTTAAGATCACAGAGTATCTCAAGCGTAGCATCTATATTCTTAAGTTCTTCATCGTGCTTGGGCGGAAAGATCTCAAATGAGAGAACACGTTCCTGCTTAGAATATATCTCGGTCAATTTCATAATAGATGATCCTTTTGCATTTGATTGTTGTATTATAGCATTAAAAAGGCAGGTCTTACGATGTATATATTCACAAACAGGTTTTTCGATCCGGTAAAGATCGCAGGCAGCGGTCAGGCATTCCGCTTTAAGGTGATTGACAATGAACATATAGAACTGGTCGCTCATGGCAGATATCTTCAGATCGCCGTCCTGGGCGATGACCGGTTTGCCCTGTCCTGTACGGAAGAGGATTTCAAGGATATCTGGGAAGATTATTTTGACCTTAATCGCGATTACGGGAAGGTCGAAGCCTCTGTCGATCCGGACGATCGGTATCTGTCAGCGGCCGTCCGTTACGGGCACGGCATACGCATACTCAGGCAGGATATATGGGAAACCGTCATCAGCTACATAATATCTCAAAGGCGTTCCATTCCTTCGATCACGACATGTGTGGAACGATTAAGCAGCTTACGCGGACATAAGCTTTCCGTTCCGGCACTTGAACCTCCGTTTGTACCGGCTTCAAACGACGAATACTACTCTTTCCCGGCGGTAGAAGATATGGCCGGTATAACTCCCGAAGAACTGGCTTCGATCGGTGCGGGATACAGAGGGGCATATATTCTCTCGGCTGTCGACGACTTCATATCAGGCAAGCTCACTCCTGAACTGCTCCGAGCCTCGGACGATGACAGGCTCTACGAGATACTTACTTCTATGTTCGGAGTTGGCAAGAAGGTCGCCAACTGCATCATGCTCTTCGCGCTGGCAAGGACATCCAGATTCCCGATAGACGTATGGATAGACCGGATCCTTAACAAATACTACGGCGGCGCCTTCGATACCTCCCGGTATCCGGACACCGCCGGCATAATGCAGCAATATATGTTCTACTACGAGCGTAATGACAGTCTTCACATAACCTGAATCAGGTCTTCTTATCCGTTCGCTCTTCCCTTGGCAAATGCATCGAGGTTACCCGGGATAGTCTTGGGCTTAGCGGCGAAAGCCTCCTCTATGGCTTCCTTCCACAATTCCTCATCGACGCCGAGATAATTAGAGAGAGCACCCAGCATAACGATATTGACGGTCTTTGATGTGCCTGTCTCCATTGCAAGTGACAGGGCATCTATCTCAACGATCTTCGCATCGGGATCGGCATTCTCGCGAAGCGACTCTATAACGTTATCAGGATACTGCATCTGCCCCATAAGGACAGGCAGGGACTTGATCTGTTGCTTGTTGACGATCATAACGCCGCCCTTCTTAAGAAGACCTGCCCATCTGACAGCCTCGACCTCTTCGAACGAGAGGATATAATCAGCCGTTCCCTCTTCAATGATCGGAGAATGGACCTCCGGCGCGATCTTTACATAAGTGATAACAGAACCGCCTCTCTGGCTCATACCATGAACCTCTGAGACCTTGACATCCAATCCGAGCTTCATGGCAAGGATACCGAGGAGCTTACCTGCGATAAGTGTGCCCTGGCCGCCGACGCCTTCAAGAACGATAGAAGCTTCAAGTTTATCAGACATATTACTCTGCCCCCTTCTTAAGTGCATCGAACCTGCACATATTTACACACAGACCGCAGTTGTTGCAGGCCTCTGTATCTATCACGGGCATCCGGTCTTCGCCCATAATGAGTGCCGGACACATTATCCTGCCGCAGGCACCGCATTTCTTACACTTGTCATAGTCAACTTCAACATTGATACCCTTCTTAGCTCTTCCGGTCGGAATAAGCGCACAGGGGCGTCTTGCAATGATCACGGATACAGTCTTTTTGCCGAGTTCTTCCTTGATGACCTGTTCAGTTCCGAAAGTATCGACAGGATCAACGACCCGGATGTTCTCAGGATACACACCTACGCTCTCACACAGCTTCTCGAGACTTACCTGAGGTGCCTTCTCCAGACGGATGTTATAGCCTGTAGAAGGATTCTGCTGATGCCCTGTCATACCCGTGATCGAGTTATCCAGGATGATCAGTGTAATGCTGCTCTCGTTATATACGGCATTCATAAGGTTCGTTATACCGGAATGCAGGAAAGTCGAATCACCGATGACGCCGACAGTATTTGAAGATGCCTCACCGTCTGTCGCCTTATCGAATCCGTGGGCCATTCCGACAGATGCACCCATACAGATAACCGCATCAACGGCCTGCATCGGAGGCAAAGCACCGAGCGTGTAACAGCCGATATCTCCCGTAACGGTGACCTTCAGGCGGTGAAGGGCCAGGAACAGGCCCTTATGCGGGCAGCCGGCACACAATACAGGAGGACGTCCCGGAGCCGCCGGAAGTTTATCCGTATCTATAGACTTAACGGGCAACGGCAGATCCGTAAGAGCCTTGCGGATCATGGCAGCCGAATACTCATAAAGGAGAGTAAACAGTTCCTTGCCCTCACATTCGATCCCCATTGCCTTGACTTCATTCTCAATGAAAGGATCAAGCTCTTCAACAATGACGAGTCTGTCGACCTTAGAAGCAAAATCCCTGATCAAGCCTTCAGGAAGCGGCCACACCATTCCGAGCTTTAAGACACTCGCATCCGGCACAGCATCACGAACATACTGATATGCAGCACCGGCAGTAATGATACCCAGCTTGGTATCTCTCATCTCTACGCGATGCATACCGGCTTCTCCGCCATTTGCCTGTGTATCTTCAATGATCTTCCTGGTCCTGTCCTCGACCGCGATATGCTTCTTCAGAGCATTAGCGGGCATCATAACATACTTGGCGGGATCTTTGGTGTATTCCTTAACCGTAATATCCTCCGGCTTATTAACCTGAACGATACTTCTCGAATGAGACACTCTCGTATGAAGTCTCATAATGACAGGCGTGTCATACTTCTCAGACAGTTCGAAAGCATACTTGGTAAAATCTCTGCACTCCTTACTGTCAGAAGGTTCGAGCATGGGAACTTTGGACGCTCTGGCATAGTGTCTTGAATCCTGCTCATTCTGTGACGAATGCATTCCCGGATCATCTGCTACACAGAAGACTAGTCCACCGTTCACGCCGGAATAAGAAGCGGTAAACAGAGGATCCGCACAGACATTCATACCGACATGCTTCATACACGTCATAGCTCTGGCCCCTCTGATCGAAGCTCCGATCGCAGCTTCAGCACCGACCTTCTCATTGGGTGCCCACTCACAGGCAACCTCGTCATACTTTGCGATAGTCTCAGTAATCTCCGTACTGGGAGTTCCGGGATATGAAGAAACAAACTTCACACCGGCCTCATATGCGCCTCTGGCAACTGCTTCGTTACCCAGCATGATCTCCATACGGGGATATCCTTCACCTACATTATTATCCGCCATAGTGTAACCCTCTGTAAAATAATACTTGCCGCCTATTATAGCATAAATAGACATAAAAAAGACCTCGAGTATACTCGAGGTCTCTTCTGGTGCGGCCGACGGGACTTGAACCCGTATGGTCTCCCACACGCCCCTCAAACGTGCGCGTCTGCCAGTTCCGCCACGGCCGCTTGTAACAGCAAGAATTATTTTACTTACAGCCTCCCTAATTGTCAACCCTGAATTTTGTTTCATAAGAAAGGGGCTGTCTCACTCGGAGACAGCCCCCTGTAAAGATCAATTATCGATCATTTGCCTGATACTGCCGGATCAGTTCTCCTCTTTCCTTCTTGCAATGCTGATAGCGAAAAGCAGTGCTGATGCAGACAGTGCCATCATCGCGATCAGAGCAGTGTTGTCTGAAGCCTCACCGGTAGCAGTAACGTTTGCTGCGGAGTCACTGGAGATGTTGATCTCTGTTGTCCTCGATGTACCGTCAGACAGTGTTACCGTGATCCTGTGACGACCGGCTGACAATGTCAGATAGTAGTCACGGTTAAGCGAGACGCTTCCGTCCGGATTAACTGTATACTTATCCGGCGTGAGCGGCTGATCATCTACACTTACAGACTCAACCGTTACAGCAGGAGCTGTGGGAGCAGGCGTAGCCGTAGGAGCCGGAGTAGCTGTAGGTACGGGCGTGGGTGCTGCCGTAGGTGCAGTTGTAGGCGTCGCCGTAGGAGCAGTCGTAGGTGTTGCCGTAGGTGTAGGTGTATTGGTTGCCGTAGGCGTAGGCGTGTTAGTTGCCGTCGGAGTAGGAGTATTCGTATTCGTAGGAGTCGGATTACCGTTGGACTCTTCATAAGTATCGGTAAGTTCGATGACAGCCTCATTATTAGCTACGATAGTAGCACTACCTGTTGTACGGCTCTCATCGGCCTTGAGAACATACTCGGTTGTATGCCCGTCGAGCGACTCGGTAATCGTAAACTTCTCGCCTGCAGCAAGATTGTCAAACGTGAAGGTATATCTTCCGTTACCGGCATCCGTCCACGTTCCGTTCTGAACATTCTCAATGGTCAGATCAGGAACTGTAAGACTAGTTCCGTTGCTTCCTACGATCGTGAATCTGATCGTCTCGAGCTTGTCAAGCTCCGTTCCGCTGATAGTCTTGGAGATCAGCAGGCTACCGAAGCCGGGCTGCGGTGCTGTGTATGTGTATGTGTTGTTTACAGTTACAACTGTTCCGCCATCTGCGATCGTTCCGGTAGCGTTGGCGATAGAGTCTGCT
>OMQY01000248.1 GCA_900313405.1 uncultured Eubacteriales bacterium | reverse complement strand
GCACGCTTGGTGTTCAGGTTATACATATTCTTGGACCAGTTCTCGATCGTCGAATACCTGACTCTGGCGCCTTCGCCGACAAATATCTCGACACAGCCGGCGTGCAGATTCGCGATGTTGTATTTAGGCGCGGAGCACCCCTCGATAAAATGCAGATAAGCGCCCTTCTCGACAATGATAAGCGTGTGCTCGAACTGACCGGCACCCGGCGCATTCAGTCTGAAGTAAGACTGAAGCGGGATCTCGACCGAGACTCCCTCGGGAACATAAACGAACGAGCCGCCGGACCAGACGGCACCATGGAGCGCCGCGAACTTGTGATCGGTCGGAGGCACGGCTTTCATGAAGTATTTCTCGACCAGGTCGGCCTTCTCGCCCTTAAGCGCACTCTCTATATCCGTATAGATGACACCCTGAGCGGCCACCTCTTCCCTGACATTATGGTAGACGACCTCAGAATCATACTGAGCACCGACACCCGCCAGTGAAGCGCGTTCAGCCTGCGGGATACCAAGCCTCTCGAAAGTATTCTTGATATCCTCCGGTACCTCTTCCCACTTGGCCTGCATCTCACCCTTCGGACGCACGTAAGTAACGATATTATCCATATCGAGCCCGTCGATCGGCGGACCCCAATCAGGCACCTTCAATTGGTTATAGTATTCCAGTGACTTCAGGCGGAACTGCCTCATCCACTCCGGGTCATTCTTCTCTGCCGAGAGTTCCTCGACGATCTTCCTTGACAGACCCGAATCGAAGATAAGCGCCGCATCGACTTTGTCCTTGAAATCATAGAGACTTCTGTCGATCTCATCCACCTGTGTCTTCTTCTCGAAGTCAGGCATTATCGGCACCTCCGATCAGATTCGCAAATCCGTTGGTGATTACTTCATCGACCAGCTCGGCACCGCCGCTTTTTACGATCCTGCCGTCGCTGATAACATGCGATGCGGTAATATCGAGTCCTTCCAGGATCCTCGCATTGTGAGTGATCACGATTATCGCATTCTCACTGTTTCTGTATGCCGCGATCCCCTGCGTGACCGCCTTAACGGCATCCACGTCAAGACCCGAATCAGTCTCATCCAGGATCGCAAGTCTCGGATTCAGGACCAGGAGCTGAAGGATCTCGGTCTTCTTTTTCTCACCGCCCGAGAAACCGACATTCAGATAACGTTCGGCATATGAATGATCCATGCCGAGGGCGTCCATCTTCGAGAATAATTCTTTGCGAAAAGGGATTACACGATCCTTAACTCCCGTTATCGACGCCTTGGCTGTCCTCAGGAAATTCTCGACCGTAACACCCGGGATCTCCTCCGGATTCTGGAATGACATGAAGATACCCTTCCTTGCCCTCACATCAGGCTTCTCCCCGGTAATATCCTCACCGTCAAGATAAATGTTACCTTCATCCACCTCATAACTCGGATCGCCCATGACGGCAGACACGAGTGTCGACTTACCGGCACCGTTCTGACCAAGTATGACGTGAAGTTCTCCGGGCCTTATCTCAAGATCCACACCGTTAAGGATCTTTTTCTCACCGGCAGAGACATGAAGTCCCTTTACACTTAATAATGCATTACTCATCGTACTACCTCGATCTATATACAAAAAGATAAATTATTGAGTTCGCTGCAGGGGCTATAGACAATGTCTTCCCCTGACAACTTACTCATTGTATACCAGATTGGTAGGAAATGAAATACATAGTATACCAAAATGGTAGGAATTACTTTTTATTCTTTGGTGTAAAATGACGATTATCAGTAATCCTTCAGATAGATCCCGACGCTTATAAGGCAATAACTGTACTCGGCTCCGGAATCGCCCGCACTGTATTTGCCGCGGCCTCTCTTCTCCACCTTGGTGACCTTGGCTACGAGCAATTTCCCGGCATCCATGAGCCGCGCGAAGATCACGGTATCCTTCTCCGGTATATACCCGAGCTTGACCCCGTTGCTATCCACGACAGCTATAGCGTTCTCCTCGAACTTATTGACTTCACGTCTGAGCGTAAGTTCGACTCCGGGCGCCAGTTTATCGACCGCCTCTTTGTCATGATTCAAAGACGTATTCGCGACATATGTATCAAAAAGGTGAATCTCGCTGACCAAAGGCTTGATGAGCTGCTCGTGACTGAACGCCAGCTGATTCTCTCCGCTTAACATCAGATCCTTATCCATTTTAATCTGTCTCCTCCGATGATCTTAAAGGTCATCAATACCTTATCGAGCTCCTTGCCGTAATTCCTGTACTCTTCAAGGGTCTTATTAAGCTCTGCCCTGTGTTCTTTGACCGAATCTTCTGAGTCGAGCAGGATACTATAGGTATAAGGTTCGTTATGGATTATATCCTCTATCTCTTCCTCGATCGACGCGATGCGCTTCTCCAATTCTTCCGCCGTCAGATCTTCCGGCACATAATCAGTATTACTCTCATGATCATTGATGGCATCCCTTATCAATATCGACAGTTCCTGAAGCCTCTCAGCGTCACACATGTCGTAGGCCGACTTCAACATATGCCAGTAAGGGATAAAGAAAGGATCCGGATTGATATCGGGATGGATCAGCCTTGCAAGCTCCCTGTAGAGCTTACGCACCCTGTGCATGGTCTGTCCCGGTATGGTCTCTGCCTCCCGGCTCAGCCTGCTCTCCTCCTTAAGTTTCCTAAGACTCTCATGATAATCGTTCATACAGCGGTCAAGATATGACTGTAATGAACTTCCGTCCACATCCGTACCGCCGGAATTAACGATAGTCTGGCAATAAGCGATCGCCTTCTTCTTCGATATGCATTCGATCTTGGCGGCAAGGATGGTTGAATTCAGTTCTCCGAATTCTTTGAAGTAGTCCACGCGTGCGGATTGTGCCTGCTTCACGAGGTCATCTCTCGTAACTATCATGCTCTTATAGTAGTTAAGTCTCTCCTTATCTATCCTGCCGGAACCTGTTGTCAGATCACCGCTCATAATCTACCTCCGGTCTTACATATCCGCATCTTCATATACGGAGATATCGTAATAATGAGCCGTGATCCTCTCGCCGTAGATCTCTGCCCTCGCAAAGAAGTCATCCGTATCTCTGAACCACTTATCTCCATATCGGATAACGCAGGCTTCACCTTCGATCACGGACTCTATCGCGATCTTCTCGTCAGTAGTTACGATATATCCCTTCCAGGGCTTGGTCAGCAGATAGTAAAGATCATAAAGATCGAGATTATCCATATCTGGCTTGGTGATCTTATACATATCACCGATCATCCACTTCATGACATTACGGTCTCCGAAGAAGCCGTTCCACTCAAGTCTTCCGGCCAGGTGTTCCTTCGCG
>OMQY01000249.1 GCA_900313405.1 uncultured Eubacteriales bacterium | reverse complement strand
TCGAGGTTATAGCACATGAATGCGGGGAATGCCATTGTCTTACCGAGACGCAGCCACAGATATGCAGACAGGTTATGGCAGGCAGTATTGAACAACCCGAGCGGTACCCCGGAGAAGAAGGCGATGAGGATCGGTCCCAGGCCCGTGTATTTGCCTGCAAACCCCGTGCTTGACAGCCTTCTGTCTGCTGATGAGAGTGATACTGCGGGAATGATGAGCGATATCAGAACCGTAAGAGGTACAAACAACGATGCAAAGATAAGGGAAGTGGGCGAGAACGGCAGAACGGTAACCAGTCTCCTGCAAAGGTACATCATTCCGAGTCCCACCGCCATGACAAAAAGAGGGTAGCCCCAGTTGAGGTCTCTCGGAGGAAGAAAGCTTGACTTGAAGAAACGGATTATCTTCCTGCAGAGCGCCCCCATCAGAATATTACCCCCAATGCATCAAAATATCTGAACATATGAGTATAGAAGAAAGGTTCCATAGCAATGAATACAGCGCATCCGGTTGCCAGGAACGGCCCGAAAGCGAGGTAATCCGGATCGTCGGCATAGTGGATCCTGGAGCGTGCAAGTTCAAGCTCTCTGCGCTTCTTGGATGGATTCTTGCTGTTCTTGATTATCTTCTCTTCCTCGCGCTTCCTCCTGTACTTCCTGATAAGCATCGGAATTGCAAATATCAGGGCGGTAAATACCGATACATAAAGGATAACGACGAGTCCGTAGCATCCTGACAGGAGTCCTAATGCGAACATCAGCTTCATATCGCCCTGCCCCATGCCTTCCTTGCCTGCGAAAGTCATGCTCAGGAACCCTATGAGGAGAAGGAATCCGCCTCCTGCAACAGCTGCGATTATCCTGTTGAGCATAGGTGCGAACCATGCCGCCTCCGCCGAGAACCAGATCGTACCCTCGGTATAGTCGCTGACTGCACTTATTATTCCGAGGAACAAAATAAAGATCGAGAACTGATCCGGTATGATGCGGTTGAGCTTATCTGCCATGAATATGAGGAAAAGTACGGGCATGAGCAGATATATGACGGCTATCCTCATGGGATAGGGGACAATATAGAAATCAGCCGCGAATATAACTGAAACGACATAGCATGCGGCAAGACCTATGCATGTTATGATCCCGTGAGGAACCATCTTCATGCGCCTGGCGATCCTGAAATTGGGGGCTTTGGGGTCGTAATCGTAGTCCTGAAGCCATTTCTCGGGGAATTTGCCGAACAAATAAGTGACGAGAAGCCCAAGTAAAGCCCCTGCAACTATGCCGGTAATAAGCCAAAATCTCATGCTCATCAACAAATAACCTGCCTCGTATTTATCTAAATAAGTGTAATATAGTGTGCGTTTTTTTACAACTTTTAACATTGTGTCCAAATTAGTAGCATAATTTAGTTTATTAGTCCCAAAAACGCCGAAAAAACGTTTTTGGTTTGCGATAAACATGATTTATTGCTAAAATTTTATCGTAATTTTATAAGGGGGGATGCGGATAAGACCGCATCAAAAGCAATTATGGATAAGAAGATCACTTCAAAACAACTTGAAGAGCTGATGCAGGCTCACGTCAAAGCTGAGACCGGCATGTCACTTGAGCGTGCTACGCTCCGTGATTATTGGATGGCTATGGCCAAGTCGATCGTCGAGCTTATCTCGGATGACTGGTATATGACCAGGAACGAGTACGTGAAGGGCAGACAGGTCCATTACCTCTCCGCAGAGTTCCTTGAGGGACGCTCAATGCTCAACAACCTTGTTAATCTCGGTATCTATGACCAGGCCAAGGAGGCTTTCGAGCACTTTGGCATTAATATCACTGACGTGCTTGAGCAGGAGACGGATCCGGCTCTCGGCAACGGAGGTCTCGGAAGACTTGCAGCATGTTTCCTTGATTCTTCCGCAACGCTCAACCTCCCCGTAACAGGTTACGGTATCCTTTACCGTTACGGTTTGTTCCGTCAGGCTATCGAGAACGGTTTCCAGAAGGAGTACCCTGATTCATGGATGGAGAGAGGATATCCTTTCATCGTTGCAAGATATGACAGAAGAGTTAAGGTTCACTACAACGATATCGATGTTTGGGCAGTTCCCTGTGATCTTCCCATTACCGGTTACGGCACAAAGAACATCAACCTCCTGAGACTCTGGAAGGCAGAACCTGCCGAGGAGTTCGACTTCAATCTCTTCAATTCACAGAGATTTGACGATGCTGTCATCCAGCGTAACCGTGTAAACGACATCTGGAGGGTCCTCTATCCTAACGACACTTCTTACGACGGTAAGGTGCTCCGTGTCAGACAGCAGTATTTCTTCGTATCTGCTTCTATGCAGGATATCGTCAGGAAGTATAAGGAGAATCATGGCGACGATCTCCGCGATTTCGCCAAGTATAATGTTATCCAGCTCAACGATACACACCCTGTAATCGGCATCCCCGAGCTTATGAGGATCCTCGTTGACGAGAACGGTATCGACTGGGTAGAGGCATGGGAGATCACAAAGGCAACATTTGCTTATACGAACCATACGATCATGGCTGAGGCTCTTGAGAAGTGGGATATCTCCATCTTCAGATTCCTGTTCCCCAGGATCTACGAGATCATCGAAGGTATCAACAACCAGTTCAGAGCTCAGATGTACGAGGCCGGCCTCTATTCAGAGACTATTGACCGCATGAGCATCCTTGCTGACGGCAAGATCCAGATGGCGTGCCTTGCTATCTACGGTTCCCATTCAGTCAACGGCGTTGCTGCACTCCATACCGATATCCTCAAGAAAGAGACGCTCAAGGAATGGTATCAGATCTATCCCGAGAAGTTCTCCAACAAGACGAACGGCGTTACGCCCAGAAGATGGCTCAGGGCTTGCAATATCGAGCTCTCGGCACTTCTTACGGAACTGCTCGGCAGCGACAAGTGGGTTACGGATCTCTCACAGCTCAAGAAGCTCGAGAAGTTTAAGAACGATGATGAGGTAATGAGAAGATTCCTCGCCATCAAGAAGACTAAGAAGGAACAGCTCGCTGCACATCTTAAGAATGTATCAGGCGTTGAGCTCGATCCCGATTCCGTATTTGATATCCAGGTTAAGCGTCTCCACGAATACAAGAGACAGCTTCTCAATGCGATCTATGCACTCAATCTCTATGACAGGATCAAGGAAGATCCTTCTCTCGACCTGCCTCCCGTAACGATAATCTTCGGTGCAAAGGCAGCTCCCGGATATTTCCGCGCAAAGGCTATCATCAAGTTCATCAATGAGATCGCAAGACTTATCGACAGCGATCCTGATGTCAAGGGAAGGATCAAGGTCGTATTCATCGAGAATTACAATGTATCTAACGGCGAGAAGATCTTCCCTGCGGCAGATGTATCAGAGCAGATCTCAACTGCAGGTCTCGAGGCATCAGGTACAGGCAACATGAAGTTCATGATCAACGGTGCCGTTACTCTCGGTACGATGGACGGTGCCAATGTTGAGATCTGTGAGAATGTCGGAGAAGACAACATCTACATCTTCGGCTGCCGTGCACAGGATATGGCTGCAACAAAGGCTTACTACAATCCTC
>OMQY01000250.1 GCA_900313405.1 uncultured Eubacteriales bacterium | reverse complement strand
CTGAAGCTCGATTCCAACCCCGAGTTCACGGCCAGCGTCCTGATCGCATACGCCCGCGCAGTCTACCGCCTCTCTCAGAAGGGCGACTTCGGTTGCAAGACCGTCTTCGACATCGCGCCTGCCCAGCTGAGCCCCCTCTCCGGCGACGAACTCCGCGCTCACTTGCTGTAATAAGGCACAACTTGTTTTTGCTGACTCCGAGGTGCATATGCCTCGGAGTTTTTTTTATAAAGTGGTAAAATCTGATCATAATCCCGAAAGGAGACACTACTATGGATCTCGCTAATTCAATTCTTAAGAACATGACCTCCGAGTCTTCGATCAGTGCGCTTACGAGCAAGCTGGGCGGCAGCAGCGAGCAGGTCACAAAGGGCATCGAGTCCGCTATCCCGGGGCTCCTGAAGTCGATGAACAAGAATGTCGCATCGGAAGAGGGCGCGAAGTCACTTGTCGGGGCGCTCGATCAGCACAAGAACACGGATTCCATCGACAAGCAGATCAAGGACGCCGATGAAGAGGACGGCAACAAGATCATCGGACATATCCTGGGCGGCGGCAAGAACGATTTTATCGGGGCGATCGCCAAGGAGACCGGGCTCGACATCTCGCAGTCGGGTGCGCTTCTGGCGAATATTGCGCCGGCGCTGCTGAGTACTTTGTCTTCCGCCAAGAATTCCGCGCTCGACAAGGGCGATGATATCGACATTAAGGACCTGCTCGGATCCTTTATCGGTGATAAGGATGAGAAGAAGGGCTTATCGGGAGGTTCGCTCCTGAAGAAGCTTAAGGACGCGATCTTCTGATCTGCTGACATCTGCGGCCCTTGGTCATTGCCACTTGCCCGTTTGAACGACAGATGATATAATCTCACTTGCGTTTGGGGCATTAGCGCAGCTGGGAGCGCATCACACTGGCAGTGTGGGGGTCACGGGTTCAAGTCCCGTATGCTCCACCAGACATCCCCCGGAACCTTGGGTTCCGGGGGTTTTTCGTTATGGAAAAACAGGTGCAACGTTATCCTAACGGCTGAAGTCGAGTTTATCAGCGAGTGGCCGGAGTACTATGATGATAATGATGTGGAGATAGAGGTTCAGCCCCCGTCATTCGATTCTTCCATAATGAGGGAGTACGTGGTCGAGCATTCTGTCGAGCTTCGGGACTATGTGCTTAACGTCATCCTTGAAGCGTGAGAGCTTATTTTACGGCGAATTGAGGATCGTTGCCTAATCTGTCGAACGACAAAATAGTGCAACTTACGATATATATATTTTTATTGACATGGTTTCTCTCGTAAAATAGAATAATCCACGGTATCAAAGAGAAGAGGACGGTAAACGGCTCTTACAAATAAGATACCCAAGGGGAATTGTTATGATAATCAAGATCGTTATGCTTGTAGTGTTTTTCGCGGTGCTGATCACGGTCGGTGTTGTATGTCACAAGACTTCCGCGAACGTTGAGGGCTTCGTTCTCGGCGGACGTTCGGTAGGCCCGTGGCTCACCGCTTTCGCATACGGAACGAGTTATTTCTCGGCCGTTATCTTTGTCGGCTACGCCGGTCAGTTCGGTTGGAAGTTCGGTGTATCTTCCACTTGGGTTGGTATCGGCAACGCGATCATCGGATCGCTCCTGGCATGGGTCCTTCTCGCGAGAAGAACAAGGCTCATGACTCATAAGCTCGACAGTAAGACCATGCCGGACTTCTTTGCCAAGAGATATGACAGCAAGAGCCTGAGGATCGGTGCGTCGGTCATCATCTTCATCTTCCTGATCCCTTATACGGCTTCGCTCTACAACGGTCTGTCCAGACTCTTCGGTATGGCATTTGACGTTAAGTATGAATACTGCATCCTCGCGATGGCTATCCTTACAGCCATCTACGTTATCGCAGGCGGATACATGGCTACGGCCATCAACGACTTCATTCAGGGCCTGATCATGCTCATAGGTATCGTTGCGGTCATCGTAGCGGTCCTGAATGTTAACGGCGGTCTTGCCGATTCCCTCGACAAGCTCTCTGACATCGAAGGCGAGTACAAGGCCGGTGCCTTCACTGACCTCTTCGGACCTAAGCCTCTGGATCTCCTGTTCGTTGTTATCCTCACATCCCTGGGTACTTGGGGCCTGCCTCAGATGGTACAGAAGTTCTACGCCATCAAGGATGAGAAGGCTGTTATGAGAGGTACGATCATCTCCACGGTCTTCGCGGTTATCGTTGCCGGCGGCTGCTACTTCCTCGGAGGCTTCGGTCGTCTCTTCGTAACCGGTGATGCCACAGTCGAAAAGGGCGGCGCCATCGTGCCCGTTGCCGGCTTCGACTCAATCGTTCCCGAGATGCTCACTCACTTAAGCGACATCCTGATCGCCGTCGTAGTCATCCTCGTACTGTCGGCTTCCATGTCTACGCTCTCGTCTCTTGTACTGACATCGAGCTCTACTCTGACGCTCGACTTTATCGGCACATCAGTAAAGAAAGACATGAACGAGAAGCAGAAGGTAACATGCATGCGTGTCCTGGTACTCGTCTTTATCGCGATCTCTGCGGCGCTGGCTCTCTATCAGTACAACAAGGCCGTTACGTTCATCGCTCAGATGATGGGTGTATCGTGGGGTGCTCTTGCAGGTTCGTTCCTGGCTCCGTTCCTCTTCGGTCTTTACTGGAAGGGCGCATCCAAGGCTGCTGTATGGGTCAACTTCATCCTTGCAGCATCGTTCATGACGTTTGTAGCGATCAATAATGTTTTCGAGCTTAATATCCTGAACAAGTTCGCTGACGGCTTCTTCGCTTCGCCTATCAACAGCGGTGCGATCGCAATGCTCGCAGGCTTCATCATCGTTCCTGCCGTAAGTGCTTTCACAGGCAAGCCTGAAGAAAAGAAAGTCAAGGAGATCATGGCAAGCGTCGCCAAGAACTGATCTTTGCTTTATAAGAAACGAAGTGCCGGTAAGTTTGAAGTGAACCCACTTTGTTGGACGGTTTAAACGAGTATAAGGACTGATTCCTTGCCTGGCAAGGAATCAGTCCTTTCAGTTTGACCTGAATTCTCTCGTTGTTGTAGTACTCAAT
>OMQY01000316.1 GCA_900313405.1 uncultured Eubacteriales bacterium | reverse complement strand
GCAGACAATTATGCTGTGTTCTCTGCTATGTATTAACCTTCAAGGAGATCTTCTGACCGCATTTTCCGCACACACATGTGCTCGTACCGGATGGTACCGTCAGTTTGGAATGACAGGAAGGACATTCAAATACCAGTTTGGTCCCGGTCTGCTTCCCGGCAGCACCCGATGTATCGGGCGTACTGAGTCCAAACACCCTGGTATATCCGCAATACGGACAGACAGCTTTGTTATTGTACTGATCATATTCCATCGTTGCATAACATCCGGGGCACCTCATATCAAAATTACTGGCTTCCCGGCTCCCGGTATAGTCTTTTCCGGTCCTGTCGGACAGATATTTGCGGATCTTATAGATGCACTGCCTTTCCTCCTGTGATACCTGTCCGTCGCTCTCGGCGATCTCGTCAGCAAGCCTCAGAAATGATGCTATCGATTCAGTGGAAGCATTCTGAAGGTATTTCTCGAGTTTTATGAAGTTGAAATTCTGCGTATCGTGGATCTCATCCAGGGTCTCGCAGATCTCATCCTCAAAGTCCTCATAGTCGTCGTATTCCTTGTCCATGAACCTGTCGTACAGATCGTTATAGATATAGTCCAGATCCTTCTTTTCTTCTTTGGCCAGAGAACCGTCTGCCCATGCGATATAGCTGCAGACAGCAAGTTTTGCATACATATCGTTCAGGACGGATCTGCATCTGCCGGAATCCATTTTGAGCGGCTTATCAGGAACCTCTTTCCTTTTAGGGGTATCATCTTTGAAAGCCTCATGTATTGCAAACGCCGCCAATGCAGCAAAGAGGATGCTCATAACCTGCCCACCTGCTCAGTCTGTCACTTCTTCGGAGGTCTGCACTTCTTGCAGGCTCTGTATCCGTGGCTCTTGGCATACTTCAGGGTAACCTTGGAAGGCTTCCTCATGTTGCCGCACTTGGATCTCTTATGGTAGCACTTGCCGGTTCTGGGAATGTAGACATATTTCTTTTTGGTCTTCTTCGCCTTGACGATCCTTACGGCATTTTTGCCGGGCTGGAGAGAATTGTAAGATGCCTCTGCAACAGTTGTTGCAGATGGACGGTCATAAGCAAATGTCCGGACGGGGACAGATAACGGAATGATAAAGATAAAGGCCCATGCCAGTACGGTCGTTGTAATCCTTCTAACTGTCTTTTGCATCATAAGAAGCACCTCGCAAATGTAAATATGTTTTGATGATACAATCACATGCCGGGGTCATTCAATAGGCTGACATGCGGCAGATACCTGTTTTTACAGCATATTTACAGTTCGTTCAAACCCAATTTGCTTTATATTCATCTCTCCTCTGAATCGTCTCCGATATCCTTGAAGACTTCACTCTCTTCCTCCGCTTCTCCGGACGGGAGTCTTCTCATCTTGAGCTTCTCAAGGAACATGCGGTTGATCTCCTCACGGCCTATCTCGGTGTTGATGTCGCTCATCTTCATTTCGCCGCGGCTTACTGCGGTGAGGACCTGAACGTATGCTTCACCGAGCGCGTACGTTATTGCCGCCGCAGTGGCGCCTGATACGACCGCGCCTGCCACGGTTCCCGCACCGGGTATGAGCTTCAGGAGTCCTGATACCACATTGCGGCCGAGCACTGTCGCGCCGGCTGACCCAATCGTGCCGGATATGACGGTCATCAGTGCTCCTTTGTCTACCGGGAATCCGAAGGCTGATGTTATGCCCGCGAGCATTGCGATCTGATCGGGGACAAGAACTGCTGCGTCGGCGATGGGGAGGGGTATGGCTCCCGTTGCAAGAGCACCTGCAGCAGTCGTTGCGACTACTCCCCTGGCGCGCTTGATCTTGAGCTTGAGATTCGCTTTCTCAAGTGCTATGAATGTGTTCTGGATGGCCTCCGGAAGTATCTCCGCGATGATCTCTGCAAGGTCATCGATCCCGTATGCTTTCTTGACCATGTCGACATCGATCTCATAGTCCTGTGCGAGTACGGGAACTATGGATGAGATCGGAAGGTTCTCCGCTTCGATCACGCCCCGGAGCTCTGCTGCATCGCGCTTGGAGAATGACTGTGTGAGGACGATGATCACGGGAACATTGTATCCCTTGACCTTATCTGCGATCTTCTTGAGAAAAGCAGCCTCAGATGGTTCGAATCTGTGTGAGGCTGAGCTTACGCAGTAGAGGAGACAGTGGATCTCGTTGCCGCTGCCGTTTACGCTGCTCTCGAAGCCATCCCTGATGACATCGATAACCTGTTTGGACAATGAATCATAAGCGTTGTCGCCTGTGAGTTCCAGGCCGGG
>OMQY01000251.1 GCA_900313405.1 uncultured Eubacteriales bacterium | reverse complement strand
GGACGAAGCAGCTGACCGCACCGATCAGGACACACCAGCACCAGGCAGGAAGGCTCTCGCCCGATGGAATGGTTGAAGACGTCATGCGGGTAATAAGATCAGACGGATGCCAAATGATCGCAGCGCCGACCGATGCCAGAAGGCATGAGTAGAAATTGATCGTGAGGCTGCTGTAACCGCGGTCGAGGGCATAGCGCGAGAAGATCGTATAGAGGGCGTAACCGACGCCGGAGCCGATGCCGAAGAGAAGACCTGCAGCGGTGAGGCTCACCCCGCCTGCGATGCCCGATACGAGACAGCACCCGGCAAATGCGAGGACCACGGCAAGGATCTTGGTTGAGGTGATCTTCTCGCCGAAAAGGATTGCCGACAGGAGCATAACTATGGTAGGAGCGATGTAGAGCAGGATCGCCGCGGTGGACAGATCCATCATGCTGATCGCTCTGAAATAACAGAACGTAAAGAACAGCAGGCTCAGAAGTCCGGAGCCCAGGAAGCACCAGATGTCCTTTTTCTTCACTTTGAACGCCGCGGGCTTTGTCAGAAGGAGCAAAAGTCCGAACATAACGGCCGCGATGCCGCATCTGACAATGATCGCCTCGTCCGAGTCGATCCCGTATTTGTCGAGGTGTCTCGTGAAGAACCCCATGAATCCCCAGCAGATACCGCCGCCGAGGACAGCCAAAACATACTTGTTGATCTTATTCATAACGGAGGGATTATACCACTGTCAGCTCGCATCCGTAAGCATCGCCGCGAGTTGTGATGCCGTAGGTCTCCTGTCCGCGTCGAGGTCGATGCACTGCCTGATGATGTCCTGAAGAACGCCTTCCGGCAGTTGCTCTTTGGGGAATTTGCCTGTCAGCATCACGTTGAGCAGGACTCCGGTCGCATATATATCGGACTCGGTGGAAGATGCCGCTATCCCGTAGCCCGCCTGCTCGGGCGCAGCATAGTTCATTGTGCCGAGGTAGCCGGTGTCATCGCTCCTGTCCGGGTCATACCATTTGGCGACGTTGAGATCGATCAGACAGATGTCGCCGTCGGGCATTACGATGATATTGGAGGGCTTGATGTCGCGGTGGACGATAGGCGTAGGCAGGTTATGAAGTTCATTGAGGACGTCACAGAGTTTGACGGCTATGTCAACCGCCTTCTGCCGGGGGAGCGGACCGCCTGAGATCAGGGTCTCGACGGTGGACCCGGGGATGAACTTTTCGATAAGGATCAGGCAGTTGGTGCTCTCATATACTTTCTCGATCTTCGAGACGTGCGGTACAGGATGGTCCCTCAGATACTCGTAAACGCTTTTCCTGTAGACGCTCAGGACTTTCTTGACGTATAGCTCTCCCGTCTCCTTGTCTTTTACCAGGATGACACTGTCCTTGCCGCTGATCGGTCCCTCTTCCTGATAACGCGACAGCTCGACCTTCTCGTCATCAGTCAGCCCCTTGTAAGGGTTACTCTGTACGATCTGATACTCCTCCTCGGATGAGTAGACCTCTTCGGGAATGATGTCATTCTCTTCCCCGCATTCTTTGCAGATCCACTTCCCGCAGTCCTCCCTGAAGCCCTCCTGGATGTTCAGCATCTGACCGCATCCGTCGCAGAACCATGCGATATCCGAGTCTGCCTGCACTTCCGGATTGATCAGCATCTCGCCGCAGCCTTTGCAGACCCAATACGGCAGAGTGTTACTGTAGCCCTTCTGAAGTGTAAGGTTGGCGTCACACCTCGGACAGAATTCGTGCTCGTCGGAAGAAGGGACGGCATTGCCCCTTTCCCTTCTCTTGAACTTATCGATCATGCCTCTGATCCTTCGTATCATCGCGCCCGCCTCATGATCTGCTTCTGATCTGATTGTAGCACACGCGGGGCGCGGGATTGTAGGCGTGGCGGATCCTTCTTTACAGAAGTTGCTCGAGTCTCTTTGCAGCCTCTGCCGTATCCTCGGGACTGCCGAACGCAGTCAGCCTCATGTAACCTTCGCCGCTTGAGCCGAAGCCTTCGCCGGGCGTACCGACGATCTGAACCTCCTCGAGCAGCTTATCGAAAAGCTCCCAACTGCCCATCGAATCCGGGCACCGGAACCAGATGTAAGGTGAATTGGTACCGCCGGTAAAGAACACGCCTTTACGCCTGAGCACGTCAGCCAGTATGGCGGCATTTGACTTATAGCATGCTATGTTGCGGGCGCACTGCTTCAGTCCCTCGTCTGACAGGGCTGCCTCGGCGGCGCGCTGGACAGGATAGGATACACCGTTGAACTTGGTGGACTGTCTTCTGTTCCACATCTTGTTCAAGTCAGATCCCGAGGCCGACAGACCTTCGGGGACTATAGTCCAGCCGCAGCGAAGGCCCGTGAACCCTGCGAACTTCGAGAAGGAACAGACTTCGATCGCACAGTCGCGTGCGCCGGGAATCTCATAGATCGAGCGGGGCAGATCGTCCTCGATAAAAGCGCCGTATGCGGCATCGAAGATTATCAGCGAACCGGTCTTCAGTGCGTGGTCGACCCAGATCTGAAGCTGAGTGCGGTCGTAGACTGCACCGGTCGGATTGTTGGGGGAACACAGGTAGATCACGTAGGCAGAAGCATCCGATAAGTCGGGCATCGGCAGGAAACCGTTATCCTGATTTCCCTCGAGATAGTGGATATGACGTCCTGACATCAGGTTGGAATCGACATAGACCGGATAAACGGGGTCAGGGATCAGGATCTCGTTATCGCCTAATATATCTACGAGATTACCGATGTCGCTCTTGGCACCGTCGGATACGAAGATGGAGCCGAGCGGCATGTCGACGCCGAGAGAAGTGTAATAGCGGGCGATCGCCTGCTTCAGGAACTCGTAGCCGCTCTCGGGCGGGTACCCCCGGAAGGTCTCCTTGACTCCCATCTCGGCGACGGCGGCGGTCATCGCTTCGACCACGACCGGCGGTATCGGCAGAGTAACATCACCGATACCCATCCTTATCAGCCTGACATCCGGGTGGGCAGCAGAATAAGACCTTACCCTTTTGGCGATCTCACTGAAGAGATACGATTCCTTTATGTTTCCGTAATTAGCATTGGCTGAGATGTTCATTGTTCGCCTCTCCTGTTCTTGGCAGCACTCACGAGTCCGATAAACAGAGGATGCGGCTTGTTCGGCCTGCTCTTGAATTCGGGATGGAACTGGACGCCGATATGGAAATCATTGGCGGGAACTTCGACTGCCTCGACGAGGAGTCCGTCCGGCGAGATCCCGCATACAGTGAGTCCTGCGTTCACGAGAGCTTCCTTATAGTCGTTGTTATATTCATATCTGTGACGATGGCGTTCGCTTATTTGAGACTTGCCGTAGCAGCGCTCCATAAGCGTGCCGGGCATGATGTTGCAGGGGTAACTGCCGAGCCTTAAGGTTCCGCCCTTCTCGATATCGTCATTCTGTCCCGGCATGAAGTCGATGACCTTGTTCGGGGCGTTGTGATCGAACTCGCCCGATGTGGCGTCGGTAATGCCCGCGAGGTTCCTGGCGGCCTCGATGACGGCGATCTGCATTCCGAGGCAGATACCGAGATACGGGACATTGTTGACACGGCACCAGTTAGCCGCCGTAACCATGCCTTCGATGCCGCGATCGCCGAAGCCGCCCGGGACGATCACGCCGTCGAGCCCGCTTAATGTGGCACCAACATTCTCCGGCGTTATGGCTTCGGAATCCACCCATTCGATATCCGTGTATACGCCCTCATCGTAGCCTGCATGACGAAGCGCCTCGGCAACGGACAGGTAAGCGTCGTGAAGCTGGATGTACTTGCCGACGATGCCGATATGGACGCGTCCCGAGCGGTT
>OMQY01000252.1 GCA_900313405.1 uncultured Eubacteriales bacterium | reverse complement strand
AGGCAGATCCTGATCAACAAATGTGCATTCTATGCCCATCTTCTTCATTGTAGTACCGAAAAGATTGTAGGTTCCGCCGTAGATAGACGAAGAACTGATAAAGTGATCGCCTGCTTCACAGATATTGAATACTGCAAAGAAGTTAGCTGCCTGACCTGATGATGTCAGCATGGCAGCATAACCGCCCTCCATATCACAGATCTTAGCTGCAACATAATCATTTGTAGGATTCTGAAGTCTCGTATAGAAATATCCGGATGCCTCAAGGTCAAACAGTTTACCCATGTCATCACTGGAATCATATTTCCATGTTGTGCTCTGATAGATAGGCACCTGGCGGGGCTGACCGTTAGTCGGCGTCCAGCCTGACTGTACGCATTTTGTCTCGATCTTACGTTCTGAACTCATGATTCAATATCCTCCCATTTACAGGTTATTGCCCAAAAATATTAGCACATATAGTCTTCGAAAATAAGTTTTCGATATATATGTGCTAATGATATCAAGCTATAGGAACAAACTATAACTGATTATTCCTTATTCTCTCCTGCAACAGCGACATCCGGTATCACGATAGAAGGACTGATAAACTCACCTATACTGTCAGGCTGGCAAATAACATCACTGCCTATCTCTCTGATCTTCATCAATATAGAAAAGAAATTATCGGAGATCGTAATCTGTTCCACAGCTCTGTCAATCTTGCCATCCTGGATCAGATAGCCTTCTGCCAGAAGAGAGAAGTCACCTGAAATAGGATTAAGACCCGCATGAAGGCCGCTTATCTCTGTGATATATAGTCCGTTTCCTACATGTTCTGCCATTTCATTAAGGTCAGATGAGCCCGGTTGAAGGATCAGATTAGTCGGCCCGATTGCTTCACCGAATCCGTTTCCCGTTGTCTTTTTACCGGTCATCGCAGCTGTCTTAAGGTTATAAAAAGCCGTCTTAAACACACCATTCTCGATAATGTTCTTCTTATATGTCAGCACGCCTTCACCGTCAAAAGGTATCTTCTCAAGAGCCTTCTCGGCAAAAGGATCATCCGTAAGTGTAACAATATCAGAGGCAATGACGGATCCTTCCTTACCTGCCAGAAGTGATATACCTTTTGCCATTCCGTAAGAAGAAAAACTGCTCATGAATGCCTGGAATAATTCGATCGTGGACTCATTATTAAGGATAATGTCGTATTTGCCGGAACTAACGGATCTGCCGCCGAATTTGGGGATAAGTTTTTCCTTGAGTTCGGATACAAACTTATCCTGATCGAAAGTATCAATATCCTTACCATACCAATAATTACCGGCACTCTTGGTTATTCCGTCCTTCTCGGCACGTGCCGATGCATATATACTGATACGATCGGAATCCGAATATATATGAAGTCCCTTAGAATTAACCTTTATGGTAGGCCCGGTACTACAGCCGATCCCAAGAGAATCAACAGCCTTTACAAGAGGATCCATCTCCAGGATCGCCTTCTCAAGTCTCAGCCCGATCTCAGCAAACCTGTCATAAGTATTCTTGTCCCAAGTACCGCTCAGACTGATGTGTTCGAGATCGGGATGTTCCGGATCGCAATAGATGATCTCTTCATCCTCATCATTTAAGAGATCACAATTCTCCGAAGCAGACTTCAGCAGAAATTCAACTGTATCATCGTTGATCACTGATGATGAAGCTTTACCGAGCTGTCCGTTTCTTTTTCCTCTGAAAGCAATATCCAGTTCTACACTATTCTCATATGAGGAAACTTCACCATTAAAGATCGATATCGACATACTGGTGCCGGACGACAAGCCTGCTACACAGTCTTCGAATCCGAATTCAGGAGCTCTCTTTATAAGTTGATCTATATATTTACGACATGTGTTTATATCCATCTGATCATTCCTCTCTTCCGCCGACTACTATAGACGATACTCTGATGGTAGGTTGCCCTACTGTAACCGGAACAGAGCCGGATACCGATCCGCACACGCCGACAGCGAGTTCAAGATCTTTACCGACTCGATCGATATTCATAAGTATCTCCGGTCCCTTCCCGATGAGAGTAGCACCTCTGACAGGTTCGGCGACCTTGCCGTTACGTATCATATAAGCTTCATTTACGGCAAAGTTGAATTCTCCTGTTGAAGTATCAACAGATCCTCCGCCCATGCTTGTGGCATATAAGCCGTATTCCGTGTCGGAAATGATATCCTCAGGATCATCATTTCCTGCGCAGATATAAGTATTACTCATTCTCGACGTCGGAGCATATGCATAATTCTGACGTCTTGAGCATCCCGTTACAGGACAGTTCATCCTTCTGGAACCGATCTCATCCACAAGATAATTCTTAAGAATACCGTTCTCGATCAGGAGAAGATCAGATGATTCGTTGCCTTCATCGTCTGTGTAATAAGATCCCCACTCACCTTCGATCCTGGCATTATCCCTTGCAGATACCACATCTGAAGCGATCTTCTCGCCCAGCTTATCAGTAAAAGGGGAACTCTTTATCCCTACAGAGGTGGCTTCCAATGTATGACCACAAGCTTCATGGAAGATAACACCGCCGAAGCCGTTACCGATGACGACCGGCATCTTACCGGAAGGAGCATAACCTGCTTCAAGCATTCTCAAGGCAGAATCACACTTCTCGCGAGTATTATCTATCAATCTGTATTCATCGAAAAACTCGAATCCTCTGATAGTTCCCGGTGATATGGTTGCAGTCTGTTTCTCATTACCGTCAGAAGCGATAACACTTAAGACAGCGCGGCTTCGCTGACGTCTCTCCTGTTTATTAATGCCCCTCGAATTGACGATCCGGACGATCTTCTCGGATGTAATGAAAGATGATGTTACTTTGTCGATCCTGGGATCATATCCGCTTGCGAACTCGATCGCAGGCATAAGATAATCAATGAATTCAGACTTGCCCATGTCTATTGCAGGTCTGACGATCTTAGAAGGATCAGTAACAGACAGTTCGGAAGCTCTTATTATCTTTACAGGGTCATTCCCCTTCAAAGCACACGAAGCATCCTTTGCCATCCTTATAAGAGCTTCTGTATCAGGGTCATTGGAAAATACATAAACTACATTAGTATCCTTTATGATCCTGATCCCTATACCGGTTCCGAGATAAGATGAACACTTCGTTACGTTCTTATCCAGAAGTCCGACTCCGGAAGATCGGGTATCCTCGATATAAACCTCTGCAAGATCCGCATTGTTGGACATTGCTGCTTCAATTATCAGATCGATAGCATTATCACTTAACATAAAAAACCTCTCTGATCCGCGAAGATCAGAGAGGTAATATACAACAATACCGGTATCAGTATCTCTTGATCTTCTTAGACGTATTCTTCTCAAATTCGGTAGTTCTGTGAACAACCTTTTTGATCTTCTTATAGTTAACGAGTTTCTCATTAACCTCGGCTACAACGTCCTCAAGGAGTTTTTGTATCGCATCTTCAGAGGGTTCGCTACCGAGCTTCTTCTCGACCTCTTCTGCATCCGGGAAGATCGTTGCGACAATAAGGATATCATCCTTAACATCGTCATGAACACCGGATACAACACTCTCTGCTACATAAGGAGACAGAGACAACAGATACTCTATCTCTTCCGGGAAGACATTTTTGCCGTTCTTTGCAATTATAACATTCTTCTTCCTTCCTGTAATGATACAGAAGCCGTCCTTGTCAATAAATCCAAGATCGCCTGTATGATAGTATCCGTTGTCATCAAGAGCAAGAGCAGTATTCTCGGGATCCTTGTAATATCCCATGAAAACATTATCACCCTTGGCAATGAATTCACCTATCCCGTCCGAGTCCGGATCAAGGATCTTAACATCACAACCCGGAAGCGGAAGACCTGCGGCTTCATTCTTGAAGTCACAGTCTCTGTTGAGAGCAAGGATCGGTGCGCACTCAGTAAGCCCGTATCCCTGAACACAAAGGAAACCGATATCCTGGAAGAATTGGAGCATATCGGGATTAACAGGTGCTCCGCCCAATATGATAAGTCTCATCCTGCCGCCGAAAGTCTCATGGATCTCTTTGAAGAGTTTCTTACGGACATCGATATGAAGCTTAAGCAGGAACCTTGACAGCTTAATACCGGTCTTCAGTTTCTTGGCGGTCTTCGGATCGGCATTCACTTTCTTCATGATAGCCTTATAAAACATCTCGAGCATAACGGGAACCATAAGAACACATGTAGGCTTGGCTTCCTTGATGTTGGTCGTGATATATCTGAGACCTTCACAGATGGCGATGGTAGTTCCGCGATACACCTGCCCGATGAAGCCGCATGTACATTCATATGTATGATGCAAAGGAAGCACTGAGAAGAACATATCATTACGGTCAATGTAGAGCATCGAGAACATCGCAATAAGATTAGTACAGATATTCTTCTGATT
>OMQY01000254.1 GCA_900313405.1 uncultured Eubacteriales bacterium | reverse complement strand
TACTGCTGCAATGAAGTGTGGAGAAGAGAGAGAGGGCGAGCCCCCGTTTATCGGATATCTGATCCCGCTGGTCGTTCTCGTAATGATCATTTTCACAGTCGGATCCGAATTGTTCTTCTCCAATTCGGCAACGGATTCGATCAACTGGAATCTCGTCAGGGCTTTCTATTCTGCAGGCCTTATACTGGCGGGTATCATCTATGATCGCAGCAGGCTGGCAGGCGAAGTGCTTACCGTGGCTTTCCTTACATATCCGCTGATATGTTCGGCACTTATCGGTAACGGCGTTGTCGGCACGGCTGTGATCGCGGCCGGATATGCGGTAAGAGGCTTTATTACTCTTTATTACATCGTGTCGTTTACCGATATCGGTAATAAGGACGGAACGAAGCTCTATCTGGCTCCGCTCGGTCTTCTCGTGTCACGCGTCACGGAGACGATAGTTTCCTTTGTGCTTTTGTACTATACCGTCAGCCAGGTAGGACAGATGATATTCTCTTCGATATGCTTTATCCCTTTGATCGGCCTGTTCGTCCTTCTTCAGAATGCAAGGTTCGCTGCTGATTATTCAGACGAGGACAAGATCCTCGGCAGGTTCGAGCATAAATACAATCTTACGGGCAGGGAGGCGCAGATCCTCCGTCTTCTGTCTGAGAACAAGACAGATCAGGAGATAGCCGACGAACTCTTTATATCGAGGAATACGGTAAGGTTCCATATCTCCAATATGTTTAAGAAGACGGAGACTAACTCCAGGGTAGAGATGATAAGACTGATAAAGCGCAGATAAGTCGAAAAGGGCTGTTCCAAACGGAACAGCCCTTTTCGTGTGTTTTATGGAACAGTAATCGGTGGATTACTTGTTGGCGAGAATGTCCTTGATCTCCGTAAGGAGCTTAACCTCATCAGAAGGCTCTGCAGGAGCTGCTTCTTCTTCCTTCTTGCCGATGCTCATGAGCTTATTGATACCCTTGATGAGCAGGAAGAGGATGAATGCCATGATCAGGAAGTTGATAACGGCTGTGATGAATGCACCATAGTTGAGCATGAGGGTAGAGGGGTCGATCTCGGGATCGAGCTTGTCATAGTCTACCCAAGGGAGCTTGATCTTACCTGCAACCTCGGAACCGCCGATGCTGTTGATAAGAGGATTGATAAAACTGTCTGTCAGGGATGCAACGATAGCGCCGAAAGCAGCACCGATGATCACACCGACAGCCATATCCATAACGTTGCCCTTAAGAGCGAAGTCCTTAAATTCTTTCAGAAATTTACCCATATGTGTACCCTCCGAATATATTAGTAGTAATTAAATATTACTCCATATACCGTTACAGTGAGTTTGACGTTAAATTACAAACATATAAAAAGAGGTTGCCTCGAATATGAGACAACCTCTTGTGATAACTGTCAGGGATCTTCGTATCAGATGTACTTCTTGATGCCGTCTGTGAGGGAATCGATGGATCCGCTCAGGAAGATCATGATGCTGATAGGGGAATCCTTCAGGAACTGATCAAGTGAATTCAGGAAGGCTTCCAGGTTAGCGACTGAGTCGTCGCCTGCTACTTTGTATATGCTGTCAATATAGATGTGAGTGAGGTCGTAGTCCTTGGAACAGATGCCGCCGATGAACGCGAGGAGCTGGTCATAACCCTTGACCGGATATTCCTTGATGTTAACGAGACGAACGCTGTGTTTGATAAGCTGGTCGAGTCTGTTGTTCTTCTCGATGCATACGACGTTGTTGTCTGTTGTTGCTACGTTGTTGATGTCCTCAACAAGTCTGGCTGTCTTACCGGTACCCTTCTCACCTGCAATGATCTTGATCATAATTAATTCTCCTTTGGTTACAAAACTATCCATTGGATCTTCTGGATACATCTATTTTACCTAAACATCAGTATAATTTGAATAGTAAATTGCTCGAAAATGAGGATGTTTTTGGGTAAGTTATACATACTTTATTCGGGATTGCCTCAGAAAGGGTTTGCGATGCCGTAAACGTTGTGATATCATTGTTGTGTTCTTGATCTTATACATCTTTGAACGGGCTCGTCGGGTCCGTTTTTTGTTTTTGTAAGGAGGAAAAATGGCAGGCAGAGGCAAGACTGCGCAGGCAGCTTTTGACATAGCTCAGCCCATAGCGGAACAGATGGGCCTGGAGCTGGTCGATGCGGAGTACAAGAAGGAAGGAAAAGATACTTTCTTAAGGCTCTATATAGACCGTAAGGGCGGTCTCGGGATAGACGACTGTGAGGAATTCAGCCGGACGATCGACCCGATACTCGATGAGAAGCTCAAGCATGATGCTGACTACTTTGAAGTATCGAGTCCGGGACTTACAAGGCCGCTTACGACTCCGGCCGATTACAGGAGATACGAGGGCGAGAAGCTGGACATCACGCTGTTCAAGCCGATCGAGGACAGTAAGAACCTGACGGCCTCGATAAAGAACGGCGGTGATACGGAAGTAACGCTCATAAGGGAAGACGGATCGGAGATAACGATCGAATACAAAGAAATAGCAAAAGCAGTAAGACACATTGAGTTTTAATAAATCAGTTGATCAATAAGGAGGAATATAAAAATGGCAAAGAAGATTCAGAATGAAGAGCCTCGCGAGAACGTGCTGGACGTTATCAGACTTCTGGCAAAAGAGCGCGGCATCGAAGAGGAGGCACTTATCAAGTCCATCGAGGAGGGTATGGTCGCCGCTTTTAAGCGTGAGTTCTCCGGAGATAAGGATAAGAGCCAGATCAAGAACGTACAGGCAGAGATCGATCGCGAGACAGGTGAGATCTTTGTATATAAGCTCGTTACCGTAGTAGAGGAAGTCCTCGATCCCGATAATGAGATCGCTTATGATGAAGCAAGAGCAATGGATGACGAGATCGAGCTCGGAGATGAGATCGAGATCGGTATTGAGGTAGACAAGCTCGGAAGACTTGCCGCTTCGGCCGCCAAGAGCGCTATCTCCCAGAAGGTTAGAGATGCTGAGTACAGAAGGATCCAGGATGAGTTCTCCGGCAGGATCGGCGAGATCGCCACAGGCGTTATCCTTCGTAATGATGCCCGTAACATCTATGTTGATATCGACAGAGCCGAGGCAGTCCTTCCCCGTGAAGGCCAGATCCGCGGTGAGGTCTACAGACAGAACGCTTCCATGAAGTTCCTGGTCCAGTGTGTTGAAGAGCACAACGGACATCCCTCGATCACATTGTCGAGGACTTCCGTTGACCTGGTAAAGAAGCTTTTCGAGCTGGAGGTTCCTGAGATCAAGAACGGTGAGGTCATCATCAGCGCCGTATCCAGAGAGCCCGGTTCAAGATCCAAGGTCGCTGTCTATTCAAGAGATGAGAACGTTGATGCAAAGGGCGCCTGCGTTGGTCCCAGAGGCGCAAGAGTACAGCACATCATGGAGGAATTAGGCGGTGAGAAGATCGATATCGTCGACTGGAACGCCGATCCCGCACTGTTCATAAGTGAGGCTCTGCAGCCTGCAAAGGTCATCAGGGTCGACACGGAGATCACCAAGAAGGAAGACGGTTCCGTGGAGAGCTATGCCAAGGTCATCGTACCCGATCAGCAGTTCACACTGGCTATCGGCAGGAGCGGACAGAACGTTCGTCTTGCTGCAAGACTCACGGGATTCAAGATCGACATCAAGAAGGAGTCTGATGAGGCTTCAGAGGCAACTCAGATGATGCTCGATAAGTTCACGGTAGTAGAAGAGGACAACGAGAACTGATGAAGAAGATACCCCAGAGGATGTGCATCTCCTGCCGCGAGCGCAGGAACAAGAAGGATCTGTTAAGGGTCGTTCTCGCAGATGACGGAAGTGTTGTTTACGATCCTACGGGCAAGGCTTCCGGAAGAGGCGCATATCTGTGCCGCGACCGCTCCTGCATAATGACGGAGATGAAGGCACACAGGTTGTCAAAGGGACTGAAGCACAATGTCACCGATGACGAACTCAAGGTCCTGGCGGATGAGATCCTCGCTCTCTGTTCGGAGGAAGAACCGGTTGAAGAGTAAGAGAGACATCTTAAGGTTCATCGGACTGGCCATGAGAGCCGGCAAGGTAGTATCGGGATACGATGCTTCGATGGCGGAACTTAAGGCGGGAAGAGGAGAGTTGATCATAATATCCAAGGATATCTCGACCAACACACTCGACAGCCTGATGAACCTGGCAGAGAGATATGAAGGAGAGTTTCCGGGAGCATTCAGCTTCGCGAGTATGAGTGAACTCGGAACGGCGATCGGCAGACCCGACAGAGCGATCCTTGTGATAACAGACAAGGGATTCGCGGATAAACTGACGGAGATGTTCGAAGATTATGAAGACACGGAGGAAGACAGCTAATGAGTGAAAGCACTGATAACAATAAGCAGCCTCAGATAATAATGGGTGGTGTGTCCGGTAATAAGGAACTCAAGATAAGAAGAGTCCACAAGAAGAAGGCGGAGACACCTGCCGAGGCACCTGAGCAGAAGGAAGCAGAGAAGGCGGTTAAGCCTGCTGCACCTGCTCCTGCCGCGGCACCGGCCAAGCCTGCCAAGGTGAAGGCAGAAGCGCCTGCCGAGCCCAAGAAGGAAAGCGCCAAGGCTAAGACTTCCAAGGCAGTAAAGGAAACGGAACCTGCTCCCGAGGCTGAGCCCGCTAAGGAGACTAAGGCTTCCAAGACAACAAAGACGACCACTGTTAAGACTGCCAAGAAGGAAGAAGCAGCCAAGGTAGAGGCCAAGGCTGAAGACCCTGAGAAGAAGGCGGAGAAAAAGGCCGAGAAGGCTGATGAGCCCGCTAAGGAAGCAAAGCCCGCAGCCGAGAAGAAGCCTGTCGAGAATAAGGAAGCAGCTCCTGCCGCACCTGCCATCGACAAGCGTAAGATCTCTTCGGCCGTTGTCGCCATGCCTGAGACGATCAGGAGTTCGACTGTTATCTCGGATAACAGAGGCGGACGCTACGGCAACAGAGGCGGCGCTCCCGGAAACAGACCTTCCGGCGGATATCAGAACCGCGGCGGAAGACCGTCCGGCGGACAGTCATACAGCGGCAGAGGCGGCAACCAAGGCGGAGCCTTCAATAAGGACAAGGATGAGGATTCTTCATCAAGACCTCAGCCGCGTAAGGCATCCAAGCCCAAGACTGATGCACCCGTAGAGGAAGTACGTAAGAACCGTGCTAACTTTGCCGAGCGTAATGCCATCGAGAAGCGTCAGTATGACAGCAGGGATAATGCCAAGAACCAGAACGGTAAAGACCGCAGGATGAAGAATAATAACTCGCAGTATAACGGAAGGATCTCCGATGACGGCGAGTATGATGATTATTCATACGGCAGAAAGAAAAAGAAGAAGAGCTCTTTTGCAGCCATGCCTGTAGTCGAGCAGACTATCACGGATATCCAGCTGCCTCCTTTCATTACCGTTAAGGAGTTCGCTGAAGGTATCGGCAAGAAGAGTGCCGACGTTATCAAGGAGCTTATGAAGCTCGGCATGCTCGCCACCATCAACCAGGAGCTCGACTTCGATACTGCCTGCCTGCTCGCTGATGCGTTCGGCATCAACGCTACGCCTATCACGGAAGTTACCGAGGAGGATATCCTTTTCGAGGAAGAGGCTGAGACAGGCGAAATGAAGCAGAGACCTCCGGTCGTTGTTGTTATGGGTCACGTTGACCACGGTAAGACTTCGCTCCTTGATAAGATCAGAGCGACATCCGTAGTAGCGGGTGAGGCCGGCGGAATCACACAGCATATCGGTGCTTATACCGTAAGGCTCAAGGGAAGACAGATCACATTCCTCGATACACCGGGTCATGAAGCGTTCACAACGATGCGTGCCCGCGGTGCACAGGTCACGGATATCGCGATCCTTGTAGTAGCTGCAGATGACGGTGTCATGCCTCAGACTATCGAGGCTATCAACCATGCAAAGGCCGCTAACACCGAGATCATCGTAGCGATCAATAAGATCGATAAGCCCGGTGCCAACATCGATAAGGTAAAGCAGGAACTGTCCAACTACGAACTGATCCCCGAGGAATGGGGCGGATCGACTATCATGGTTCCCGTAAGTGCAAAGCAGGGTACCGGTATAGACGACCTCCTCGAGATGGTATTGCTCACTGCAGACGTTCTCGAGCTGAAGGCTGATCCCACTGCTCAGGCTAAGGGTACGGTTATCGAGGCTAAGCTCGACAAGAACCGCGGACCTGTTGCCACAGTACTTGTTCAGCAGGGTACATTGAAGCATGGCAGCAGTGTTGTCTGCGGTGCCATGCTCGGTAATGTACGTGCGATGTATGACGATAAGGGCGCCGAGATCAAGAAGGCCGGGCCTTCTATCCCTGTCGAGATCTTAGGTCTTCCTGAAGTACCTGAAGCGGGCGAGACTTTATATGACGTAACGGGCAAGGATGATAAGGTCGTCCGTCAGCTCGTTGAGAAGCGTAAGATCAAGCAGCGTGAGGAGCATATCCACAAGAGCTCGAGAATGAGCCTTGAGACACTTGCCGCCAATATAGCAGCAGGTGACGTTAAGGATCTCAACCTCATCGTTAAGGCTGACGTTCAGGGTTCCGTCGAGGCTGTTATCCAGTCCCTTGAGAAGCTCTCCAACGATGAAGTCAGAGTCAAGGTCATCCACGGTGCCGTCGGTGCCATCAACGAGTCGGATGTCACTCTCGCTGACGTATCTGATGCCATTATCATCGGATTTAATGTACGCCCCAATGCCATCATCACTGAGATGGCTAAGGAGGTCAACGTTGATATCAGGCTCTACAGCGTAATCTATAACGCTATCGAGGATGTCGAGAAGGCCATGAAGGGCATGCTCGCACCTACGCTCGAGGAGGCTGTCCTCGGTCATGTCGAGATCAGAGAACTCTTCAAGGTCAGCGGTGTCGGTACTATCGGAGGTTCCTATGTACTCGACGGTAAGATCACACGTAACAGCAATGTCCGTGTCGTAAGAGATGACGTTGTCGTTTACACCGGTCACTTAGGATCGCTGCAGAGAATGAAGGATGCCGTTAAGGAAGTTAATTCCGGATATGAGTGCGGTCTGTCGATCGAGAACTATAACGACATTAAGATCGGAGATATCATCGAGGCTTACGAGATCAGAGAAGTAGCCAGAGACTGATATCCCAGCGAAAGGATGAACAGATAATGCGACGTAACAGAGCTGCCATTGTCGGTGACGAGATGCAGAAGGTATTGTCCGATATCATATCGAATAAGGTAAAGGATCCCAGGATCCCTTTCCTTACTTCGGTTACGTCCGTAAAGATGTCATCGGACCTTACGCACGCGACGGCTTACGTATCGGTATATGGCGATCAGAAGACTAAGAAGGACTGTATGGATGCCATCGAGCATGCCAAGGGCTTTATCAGACGTGAGATGTGCAAGCAGATCAATCTGAGAGTAGCTCCGGAGCTTCATTTCGAAGCCGACAATTCACTTGAGGATGCGGCAAGGATGAACGATCTCATCGACCGCACGCTTCACGATGATGCTGTGCGGAGACAAAGCCTCGGTATCGATCCGGAAGAAGGAGATCCGACTGATGAAGAGCAAATACAGGAATGATTCCGCACGTATGGCCGGGCAGTTGCGCAAGGCCGCAGCGAGAGCTTCGGAAAAGGGCGAAAAGATCTTTGTCTTTCCGCACCGGAGCGTAGACGGCGACTGTATCGGTTCTGCGTGTTCGATCGCATCGATCTTACGAGGGCTCGGTGCAGATGCTTATGTAGCAATGCCCGAGAAGCTCCCTGAGAATATGGGATTCCTGAATGTTGAAGATCTTCTGGCTTATCCGACATTGTCACCTGACGACAGCGAGTTCGGT
>OMQY01000256.1 GCA_900313405.1 uncultured Eubacteriales bacterium | reverse complement strand
GAAAGAAACAATGATAATATCGGCGGCATAACGAATAAGGTCCCATTTACTGCCGAAGAACAGATAACCGTCCTTAAGGCTCTTAACGAGTTCCGTTATAAATTCAAAAATGTCATCTACGATCGAAAACGACCCCATCTGGGACCTCCGCCTCTTAGTCTGTCTATAATTATAACATAATATGCCATATGGCTATATAAATATTATAATAAGACGGCTTTAAGCAAAACTCGTGAAAAATAAGGTTATTCACGGAAAGCTTGCCTGAGGACTCCGTCAACTGCAGAAACGACAAGATGCAGCTCATCATCAAGTATATTGACGCTTCGGGCTTTGCCCGGCATAAGCGTTCCAAGCCCTGTCTCACAGGGATCTATACCGAGCCTTCGCAAAGGATTAACAGTCATTGCCTTTATGATCGTTTCCCGATCTATACCATAAGAATAAAGCCGTGCGGCCTCCTGAGCCAGATTGGTGACTGATCCGGCAAGACCGCCCTCCGGCCCGTAATATGTTCTTCCGCCCCGCACTTCGACATCGGCTTCTGCGAGCTTATAGATACCGTCAGGCATTCCGGCACCTCTCATAGCATCGGAGACTACTATCATACGGTCTTCGGGGATCATCTTAAACATCATGCGGATAATGGGCGGAGCGATATGGATGCCGTCACAGATCATCTCGACGAACACGTCATTACGATCGAAAACGGCTCCCGGAACTCCCGGAGAGCGTTTACCCATGGCATTCATGGCATTGAGAATATGCGTCACGGATGTTGCACCCGCGTCAAATGCTTCGATGGCTTTGTCGTAGCCGGCGGATGTATGAGCCAGAGACATGACATAGCGATCAGCCATCAGGCGGATAAGATCGATCCCGCCTTCAAGCTCCGGAGCCACATCTATTATCCTTATCAGCCCCGGATATCTGCTCTCGAACCGATCGATGACAGGGGCTGCATCCGCCGGAGATATACAGCTTGCCGCATCCTGCACGCCAGCCATCTCGGGGCTCATAAAAGGCCCTTCGAGGTGAACTCCGAGTATCAGTGCACCTCCCCTTCCGGGCAGTTTCCGCGCCTCACTGACAGCGTGTAGAGCCGAATCGATCACGGATTCGCTTTCGGTCATGGTAGTGGGGCAAAAAGCAGCCACGCCGAATTCGGGCAGGCGCTCGCACATGGTTATGATCTTTTCGAGCGAACCGTCAGACGTATCCGCGCCGAATGAGCCGTGAATATGAGTATCGATGAATCCCGGGGTAACATACATTCCGGTCGCGTCAATTACCTCTCCGCCACAAGGGACATCGGTAACGATACCGGTCTCGTCATCAATAAAGACATCAGCGATCCTCTCGCCTTTTCCCGGTTCGATAACGGTACCGTTGCGGATTACCATTCGTCCCGTCTCCTGATAAGCGTCCAGCCTTTGCCGCTCTTTATGATCGATATCAGATCCTTCTCGTCTTCAGGTGCCCGATCAAGAATGATCCCTCCGCCGATCTCTCCCAAGCGATGGCAGTCTGATCCGGATGTAACGGGAAGATTAGACATCCGGGCGTATTTCTCCGCTCTGTCATCCCATTCAGGCTTATTCTGATGATTGTATATCTCAACTGCATCAACATAGTCAGGATACAGACGCACCTTACTGATATAAGATGCCTGTCTGAACGGATGAGCATGAATGATCGCAGCACCCGCTTTACGGAAGAGCGTCAGCGAGTCCTCAGGTCTCATATTAAGTATACGGGAATGATCGGCAAACCACTCGTCATCTAATCCGATAACAACAAACTCCGTTCCGTGATATCCGAACTCTATGCCGCAGAAGACCTTAAGCCCGATCTTCTTACCTTCCTCGGCTGCTTTCCTGTATCCCTCGAACTGATCCTTCATCTGCTGCCGCCAAGGAAGGATCCTGTCGACGGCACTGTTGCCGGTTACAAAATGGTCAGTAACGATAACGCCGTCATATCCGGCTTCCTTATACTGCCTGACCTGGGACACTGCATCAAGATCTGCACATGCAGATCCCTCGCTTGTATGAAGATGTGTCTCGAGCCTGAATCCGGTATTATCGCTTCTCATCGCCTCTTACGATCCTCCCCTGATCTATCAGGATCAGATTCAGCAATGAACCTGTCTGCTTCTTCGTGATGGATCTTTTTGATCTCATACATACGGCTGTCGCCTTCATGAATGAATTCATCCACATTATCTGTTCCCGAAGTCCTTGCGATACCGATACTGATCGTAAGTCCGGGCCCGTTGCTCCTTACGAGCGATCTGATATTCTCGTCGATCTCCCTGCATCTGCTCTCTATCAGTTCGTCATCGGCATTACCTTTGATTATCGTAGCGAACTCGTCGCCGCCCAGGCGTGCATTGATCGCTCCCGGGAACGCATTTCTTATGATGTCGGCAGTCTTGATAAGGACTTCATCGCCCCTGGCATGTCCGTAATTGTCATTGATGAACTTGAATCGGTCAAGATCCATATAGAGCAGAGTCATCTCTTCCGATGCCATGTCCTTGATATATTCATAGAAGAACCTTCTGTTAAACAATCCTGTCAGGCCGTCGGTATATGCTGCTTCGAGCATGCTCTCTTCGTATTTACGCTCGAAAGAGATATCATTTATCAAAATGAAATAACCCGTTGTATTGCCGAAATAGTCTACGATAGGATGCTCCGTAACTATCAGGCTGTAGATCTGTCCTGCCCTGTCATATGTATATTCACGTACGGATGATCTCTTATACGCTCTTCCCTTTTTGTTTACCGGAGTAAGCCGGCTCTTCCATTCGGAATAATCCACCGTCTCGCCCTTGCTTATGCCGACAAGCTCCCTTAGGGAATCATTGACTTTGATAGTCTTCATGTTGATATCGCAGAGGATCAGCGGAACAGGAATATTCTCGACAAGGATATCAAGCTCAAGTCCCATATTGGTAAAATTGGTGACATCATGGGCGAATCCCACGGTACCGTACATATTGCCGAACGGATCGTAAACAGGCGTCTTATATGTCTTAAGTTGCTTCATACCTTCAGATGTCTTAAGCGGCTCATCGAAAACGCACGTCTTCCCGGCCTTCATCGTCTCCTCTTCAGACTCCATGCAGACATACTCACCGCTCGAATACTCTTCAGGCGTAATATCCCAGATATAGTAGTGTCCTCTGCCGTGTATATCTTCTTTTGTCTTGTGAGCAGTCCGGCTGAACTCATCGTTGACGAGCATATGAGCGCCCTTCATATCCTTCAGCCATACCAGATCAGGTACACTGTCGATAACGGTCTTAAGTACTGCCTGATACATATGAAGCGAGTAGTACCATACGGTATTACGTATCAGCCTGTTGAATCTCATCTCTCTGAAGGATGGACTCTCGGAAGCAGGCCAGAAATCATCTACCTCATCCGGCTCTATCCCATCGGTATCACCGACATAAACCTTGTAAAATGTACCTATACAGGTATCATCGACAGAGAGTCCTTCATCGGAAGTCTTAAGTTTACGAAGGAGTTCAATATCATCACTTACAACGGCATTGTAACAGCTGCTATCAGGGACCGGAACACCCGGTTCTCTATCATACTCGATATTGCAATCCCCGAAGTCAGTCGAACAGAATGTCTTAAGGCCTTCTGTGTCGATACTGTCTGTTCTGACAAATACCTTTATTCTCACTTTACCCCTCCGCATCCGGGGACAGATCACTCCCCGATACACTAATTATAGAACTCTGTACTTACTCGGTCAAAGCAAATACTGACATGTTTTGCTTATTTCATATCATCAGAATCGAGAATGATAGTAAACGGTCCGTTATTGATAAGGCTTACATCCATGTGCTCGCCGAATACGCCCGTCTCGACCTTATAACCGAGTTCCCTTGTCTTGCCGATAATATATTCATACAGCCTCTCGGCTTCATCGGGGGTACCTGCATTAAGGAAGTTAGGCCGGTTGCCGTGCCTGCAGTCGGCATAGAGCGTAAACTGGGAGATCAAGAGCAACTCTCCTCCCACATCTGAAAGCGACAGATTAGTCTTACCGTTCTCATCCTTGAAAATGCGAAGTCCTGTCATCTTCTTGATCATCTTATCCGCTATCTGCTCATTATCGCCCTTGCCGACTCCGATAAGGACCATAAAACCCTTCCCGATCTGCCCGACGACCTTGCCGTCTACAGTGACAGACGAGTTATCTACTACCTGGATCACGAATCTCATGCGTACTCATATCTCCCCAAAACTTGTTGACCACCGTATTATGGCACAATCAGGACGTTTTGGGTACCTCTGCCGAATACCCGTATTCATTCGGATCTGCTGACGCCAAAGGTCGTCGGGTCAACAGAAGGACTGCCTCAAACAAAAAAAGCCGCACCTTCGAATGAAGATGCAGCCTGATCTTTAAGCGTCGATTATTACTTGGCGAACTCCGCGCCCTTATCGAAGGCCTGAAGATTACCCGGTATCAGCTTGTGACGTCTCTCGGGAAGGATCTCATAGAGAGCCGACTCGAAAGAAGCTCTGCTGAAGCATCCCGTTGCCGCTGACAGACATCCGAGCATAGTGATCGTAGCAAATGCCATGCTGCCAAGCTCCGATGCAATCGAAGAAGCGTTCATGGGAATGAACTTGATGTCATCACGGGATGGAGCATACTCGAAGAGCGAAGAATCCGTAATAAGGATTCCGCCGGGCTTGATGGAAGGCTCGAACTTCTCTGCGGAGGGCTGGTTTAGACAGATAACAACGTCCGCATGCTTAATTGCCGGAGAGCCGATAGCCTCCTCAGAGATGACAACTGAACAATTTGCCGTACCGCCTCTCATCTCAGGTCCGTATGAAGGGAACCATGAGACTTCCTTGCCTTCATGAAGCGCAGCCTCTGCTGCAAACTTACCGGCAGAAAGGATACCCTGTCCGCCAAATCCTGCGAGGATAATAGAAAAATCTATCATGACTTCACCTCCGCATCTGATCGGCCGAGATTCTTAAAGTCGATATCCTGACCCTTGAAGCATCCGAGAGGATACTGAGGGATCATCTTCTCTTTGAGCCAATCCATAGCCTCGATAGGCTCCTTGCCCCAGTTGGTGGGACAAGTGGACAGGAACTCTACCATAGAGAATCCGAGGCCTGCCTGCTGAACCTTGAAAGCATTCTGAACTGCCTTCTTGGCATTCTGAATATTTTTGAAGTCAGTAAGGCAGACACGCTCGACATAAGCTGCGCCCGTAAGCTGGGAGATAAGCTCACTTACATTAATGGGATAACCCTGGTAAGAAGCATCTCTACCGAAAGGTGATGTAGTCGTTACCTGACCCAAGAGCGTAGTAGGTGCCATCTGACCGCTCGTCATACCGTAAACGGCATTATTTACGAAGAAAGCCGTGATCTTCTCGCCTCTTGCGGCAGCGTGGATGATCTCGGCCGTACCGATGGAAGCCAGATCTCCATCGCCCTGATAAGTAAATACGATCTTATCCTTGAGCGTTCTCTTGATTCCCGTAGCAACAGCCGGTGCGCGTCCGTGAGCAGCCTGAACCGCATCACAGGCAAAATACTCATAACTGTTATATGTACAACCGACGGAAGCAACAGATACAGTATCTTCCAGGATTCCCATCTCCACCATAGACTCGGCGATTATCCTGTGGATGATACCATGATGGCATCCGGGGCAATAGTGAAAGGGCTTATCCGTAAGACCCTTTGTCTTCTCGAAAACAACAGCCATCAGACTTCCCTCCCTTCGTGAATAGCTACTATTCTGTCAAGGATCTCCTTCTGTGTGGGAAGGTTACCGCCCATTCTTCCGTAGAAATATACGGGCTTCTTACCGCTTACGGCAAGACGAACATCCTCGACCATCTGACCT
>OMQY01000257.1 GCA_900313405.1 uncultured Eubacteriales bacterium | reverse complement strand
TTCGCGCCTCAGGCAGTTATCACAAAGGATAACGTTACGATGCAGATCGACACGGTCCTTTTCTATCAGATCGTAGATCCCAAGCTCTATACATACGGCATCGAGCGTCCCATCTCGGCTATCGAGAACCTGTCGGCAACGACTCTCCGTAACATCATCGGTGAGCTCGAGCTCGACCAGACTCTTACATCAAGAGATATCATCAACTCCAAGATGAGAGAGCTTCTCGACGAAGCGACAGATCCCTGGGGCATCAAGGTAAACCGTGTTGAGCTCAAGAACATCATCCCGCCCCGTGAGATACAGGTAGCGATGGAGAAGCAGATGAAGGCTGAGCGTGAGAAGAGAGAAGCGATCCTCATCGCAGAAGGTCAGAAGGAATCCGCTATCCGCGTAGCAGAGGGTGAAAAGGAATCCGCGATCCTGAGAGCAGAAGCCAAGAAGGAAGCTGCTATCAGAGAGGCAGAAGGTCAGGCACAGGCTATCCTCGCAGTACAGGAAGCTACAGCTAAGGGTCTGCAGATGATCAAGGATGTCGGAGCTGATCAGGGACTTATCGCCATCAAGGGCCTCGAGGCTTTCGAGAAGGCTGCTGACGGTAAGGCAACAAAGATCATCATCCCTTCAGAGATCCAGGGACTGGCAGGACTTGCCACATCTCTCAAAGAGGTCGCTAAGGACTGATAATTATCGGGTGGATATAAGATAGGAGTTGCTCCGGGGCGGATGGATTCTGCCCCGGAGTTTTTAGGATTACCAATTTATTGATAGACCAATAACAAACAGCGACGACATCCAAAAGAAATCGCTGATGATAACGTGGTATAATCATGGGTAACCGTTCGGGATGTGAAAGATGCCGGGGCGGTATTCTCAGACGGGAGATATGGACTATGAACAGTATGTGGAATGATCGAACGAATATGAGTATGCTCACGGACTTCTATGAGCTTACGATGAGCAAGGGATACCTCGACGGAGGATTCGAGAACAAGATCGTTTATTTTGATATGTTTTTCAGAGATGTTCCGGAGAACGGCGGATATGCCGTTATGGCGGGTCTTGAGCAGGTTATCGACTATTTGAATAATCTCAGGTTCAGCCAGGAGGATCTGGTCTTTCTTAAGGAGAGATACGGCTTCGATGACAGGTTCATCAGCTACCTCGAGAACTTCAAGTTCAGCTGCGATGTCTGGGCGATCCCGGAGGGAACGGTAGTATTTCCGAGAGAACCTCTCGTTAAGGTCAGAGGTCCTATTATGGAGGCACAGCTCCTTGAGACGGCACTTCTTTGTACTATTAACCACCAGAGTCTTATTGCTACGAAGACTGCCCGTATCGTCAGGGCGGCTGAGGGACGCCCGATAATGGAGTTCGGTGCCAGAAGGGCACAGGGATTTGATGCATCGGTCCTCGGTGCGCGTGCCGCATATATCGCAGGTGCTGCGGGGACATCCTGTACGATCTGCGGACAGCAGTTTGATATTCCGTTGTCAGGAACGATGGCACACAGCTGGGTCATGCTTTTCGATGATGAATTCGAGGCGTTCAAGGCTTATGCCGAGTCTTATCCCGACAAGACGTTGCTGCTCGTTGACACATATGATGTCCTGAAGTCGGGTATCCCGAATGCGATCCGATGTGCTCACGAGGTATTGGAGCCCATGGGACAGAGGCTCAAGGGGATCCGTATCGACAGCGGTGACCTTACATATATGACTCAGAAGGCACGTAAGATGCTCGATGAGGCGGGTTTGACGGATTGTAAGATCACGGTTTCCAACGCGCTTGACGAATACCTGATCCGTGACCTGATCAGCCAGGGCGCATGCATAGATTCGTTCGGTGTCGGTGAGAGGCTGATCACGTCGAAGGCAGAGCCTGTTTTCGGTGGAGTATATAAGATCTCTGCGGTAGTAAATGACGAAGGTAAGATCGTGCCCAAGATGAAGATCTCCGAGAATGTAGGCAAGATCACGACACCCGGCAGCAAGGAGATCATCCGTTTCTACGACAAGGCGACCGGTAAGGCAATGGCAGACGTATTGTTCCTCGAGGATGAGGAGATCCCGAACGGCGAACCCTACGAGATCTTTGATCCCGTTGAGACATGGAAGTCCAAGGTCCTCGAGAATTACACAACACGTAAACTCCTGGTAAAGATCTTCGATGGCGGCAAACTCGTATATGATTCGCCTGCTATCAACGATATCCGCGCATACTGCACTAAGGAGCTCGATTCCTTGTGGGATTCCGTAAAGAGATTCGAGAATCCTCACAACTACTATGTCGACCTGTCTCCCAAGCTCTGGAAGATCAAGGACGACATCCTGCACAGCTACAGACACAACAGAAAGTAATACATAAAGGAGAACAACAATGGCAAATCCTATCGTAAACATCAAGATGCAAGACGGCGGCGAGATCAAGTGCGAGCTTTATCCCGATATCGCTCCTATCTCAGTCGAGAACTTTGTTAAGCTCGCGAGCAAGGGATTCTATAACGGTCTGACATTCCATCGTGTTATCCCCGGATTCATGATCCAGGGCGGCTGCCCCGACGGCACCGGCACCGGAGGGCCCGGCTACAGCATCCGCGGAGAATTCGCCAGCAACGGCGTGCCGAATGATCTGAAGCACACGGAAGGCGTGCTCTCCATGGCCCGCGCGATGCATCCGGATTCGGCCGGCAGCCAGTTCTTCATCATGCACCGGACCTCCCCGCATCGCGACGGCGAATACGCCGCGTTCGGCCGCGTCATCGAAGGGATGGACGTCGTGGAGCAGATCGCGTCCGCGGCGACCGACTGGATGGACCGTCCGATCGAAGTGCAGCGCATCGCATCCATGACCGTCGATACCGCCGGCGTGGATTATCCGGAACCCGAAACGGTATGAACCGGCCGGGGAGACCCGGTCACGACACCGTTTCGATCCATTCCGTATCCAGTTCTTCCACGACCGCTTTCCCGGCAGTCGCGTCCGCGGCTGCCGCGGTGAGCGATCCGACTTCTTCCGGAGGCACGGCTGTCTCCAGGCGAACGTTCTCGCCGTACTCAGCGTCCAGGATCCCTATGCCCTTCTGCGCGAACAGATACTGCAGCTTTCCGAGCCCGTTGTAATCCGTCATGATCCGCAGACGCACACACAGCGTCCGCGTGACGCGGCCGCAGTTTTTCAGCCCTTCCTGCACCGCTGCCGTATACGCGCGCACCAGTCCGCCGGTGCCGAGCAGTGTGCCGCCGAAATAGCGG
>OMQY01000258.1 GCA_900313405.1 uncultured Eubacteriales bacterium | reverse complement strand
CTCCTGCACATAAGGGATCATGGCATTCCAGTTAGGCCTGATGCTCCACTCATCACCATACATGCCCGAATAGAAGCATCCCTGTATAGGCAGCTGCATATACTGAATGCTTATATTGTTCACCGAAGGCAGGAAATTAAGAGCATAATTCTGAATCTGATCGATGGGGATATTTGTCGTTATCGCCGAAAGGATATCATCCATAGCCGCAACCTTACCTGCGACAGAAAGCGAGATGAACTGATCCATGAGCGATCTTAAGACTTCAACCTGTCTTTCCGACCTCTTGTAGTCAGAGTCGACTTTTCTGATTCTTGCATAAGCTACAGCCTGTCTTCCGTTAAGCCAGATGTATCCTGTGTTGGTAACGGCATCCTGAGAAGCAGGAAGTCCCGTAAGGTTATTGACTTCCGCGAGGTTCCAGTTAAGACCTCCCTCGGAATTCAGCTCACTGGATGAAACATCGCAGTAAACTCCGCCGACAGCATCGATGATCTCAGCCATATGATAGAAATTAACATAAGCCCATCCGTCGATGTTGATCCTTAATGAATCCTCGACTGTTGCACAGAGTACGTCCGGGCCGCCCCTGCTCATAGCAGCATTGATCTTCATACCGTAAGAATAACCGGGAACATGAACATAACTGTCTCTTGCGATCGAGATAAGCTTGATGGTTCCCTGTGTACTGTTGACTGACATGACCATGGTAACGTCAGAAAGACCGCCCGTACCGGATTCATTATAATTTCTGGAACGGCTGTCTATACCGATGAGAAGGAAGTTATGGATATCATCTTCGGTCTCGATGGCTTCATATACCGTTGTCTCTCTGACCTGTTCAAGATGAACGGTATTACCGGATTCATCGACAATGGTAACTTCCGCCTCGGGTGTAGTTACATAAGTGATCTTATTCAGCAGATAACGCGAATACCAGAACAAAAATCCGACAACTCCGACAGCCAGACCCAGTAAAACAGCGAGTACAGTGATCGCGATCCTTAAGCCCTTACGCTTTTTCTTAGGTGTCACCCCTGTTTCAGACTTGCTTCTCATTTTATCCTCCTTAAATCATTCCGGCAGGCCGTCAGGATTGCCTACCTGCCATTTCCAGCAAGAGCTGCACATATCTTCTATATTTCTTGTTGCCTTAAAGCCGAGCAATTCTTCTGCCTTGCGGGTAGAAGCATAACAGACCGGAAGATCACCCGGACGCCTGTCACCGAACACATGAGCGATCTTGTGTCCGCAGGCTTTTTCAAAAGCAGCAACCGCTTCCTTTACGGATGTTCCCTTTCCTGTCCCGAGGTTAAATACTTCCACTCCAGATGAATGGGAATCTATATATCTTAAAGCCTTAACATGTCCGTCAGCCAGATCGCATACATGGATATAATCACGAAGGCAGGTTCCGTCCGGGGTATCATAATCATCACCGAATATGGTAAGGCAGTCCAATGTTCCTGCCGCGACCTTGGATATATAAGGGAAAAGATTATTTGGTATTCCCTTGGGATCCTCACCGATCAATCCGCTCTCATGAGCGCCTACGGGATTAAAATACCTCAATAATACGATGCTTAATGAAGGATCAGCTTTGGCAATGTCCTTAAGCATCTGCTCTATCATCCACTTGGTCCAACCGTAAGGATTGGTACATACACCTACGGGACTCTCCTCGGTAAAAGGAACATCCTCGCTCTCACCGTAAACAGTCGCAGATGACGAGAAAACGAGCTTACGGACATTGTATTCACGCATAAGCGATATAACCGTAAGCATGCTGTTGATATTATTGGAATAATACTCAAGAGGCTTGGATACTGATTCTCCTACAGCCTTAAGACCGGCAAAATGAATGACACTGTCGATGGAATTCTCATCAAAAACACGAGCCAGCGAATCTCTGTCGCAGCAATCGACATTGTAGAATCTGAACTTCTTGCCGGTTATCTCAAAAAGCCTGTTAAGAACTTCCTTCTTGCTGTTGACAAGGTTATCGGCAATTACGACATCAAAACCGTTCTCATGAAGAGCGATAACCGTATGAGAACCGATAAACCCCATACCGCCTGTTACGAGAACAGTCTGCATAATATACCTCCTTCAACAGCTTTCTTAAGATAACTCAAATGATTATACATATAATAAATTGATTTTCAAATAAATAAGCTTTAGTCATTTTTGCATTATTATTACAAAAATCCGGTCATCCTTTGTTGTTTTTATGTGATAACTGTTCCTTGGGTCTGATGACGGGTAATGATACGGTGAACACGGCTCCGCCCTGCGGTCTGTTGCCGGCCGTAACTGTACCGTCATGCTCATCGGCAATAGCCTTAACGAGCGCAAGTCCGATGCCGTGCTTTCCGTCACTGCCCTTCGCAAATCTGTCAAACAGATTCGGAAGAAAATCCTCATCGATGCCGGGGCCGTCATCTGCTATCGTAAACTCTATCTCATTCTTGACCTTGCGCACACTGAACTCGACCTGTTTATCGGCATAGCGGTTGCAGTTTGAGAAGATATTCTCGAGCATTCTGAGGATATCGTTCTCATTCGCGCATATATATGAATTCCCTGCTCTAATATCGGTAACGAGCTCTTTACCGTCATGAAGGAAATTGCCGCGGACCCTGTCAACTATGTCTTCAGCGAGATCCTGAACATTGATTATCGTCTTTTTGACCGTATAACTGCCGCTCCTGCTCATATCCATCTTTGATATGGACAACAGATTCTCGACAAGACCGGTAAGCCTTGTCGTCTCGGATATGATTACATCGACCGCATCGTTTTTCTCATCGTCATTAAATACATCATACTTTATTCCTTCCGCATATCCCTGTATCGACATAAGAGGAGTCCTTAATTCATGGGAAGCGTTCTGGAAGAATGTCTTCTGTTCCTTATCCGACTGTTCCAGTTTCTGCGCCATTCTGTTCATGTTCATGCCGAGGTTTGACAGCTCGGCGCTCATGATATGCCCTCTTACGGGGGTAAAATCTCCCTTACCGACACGGGAGGCAAACTTTGAGAGCTTACGGGTAGAGAAAAACAAAGGAAAAGCAAGGATCAGGCTGAGGACGGTAGATGCGAGCACAGCTATTATGATCGCACGGAATATGGCGACGTTGATGGCTGTTGTGAAACTGTAGTAGGAACTCGTGTCTATATACACCAACAGGAAATACTGATCGAACTCCGCTTCCTGTTCCCCCTGAAAACTCGAATACTCAACATTGATGAATTT
>OMQY01000259.1 GCA_900313405.1 uncultured Eubacteriales bacterium | reverse complement strand
ATGACGAGATCTTCATTGATTATGAGGCCGAGAACAAGAGTGAGATCCTGTTCTTCACGGACAGGTGCAATGTCTATAAGGCCAAGACATACGACTTTGCGGATACAAAGGCCAGTGATTACGGTTCATTCCTTCAGAGTGAGCTTCAGATGGAAGACGGTGAAAAAGTTGTCTTTATGCATGTTACAACCGATTATAAGGGTGAGTTCCTTATAGGATTCGGCAATGGCAAGGCGGCAAGGTTCCCGGTATCCGTATATGAGACCAAGCAGAACCGTAAGAAGCTTATCAATGCTTTCTTTGCCGGATCCCCGGCAGTATCATTCCTTTGGATCCCAGAAGGAGATGATCCTGACCTTGTTGCCAGATCCGACCTTAAGAAGGCTGCGGTCTTCAAGTCTTCTCTGATACCTCTTAAGACGACAAGGACGACGCAAGGCGTTCAGTTGCTCGTTTCCAAGAGAGGATCGGCACTTATCGATATATCTCTGCTCGCAGAAGTCGGTATCAAGGATCCGGAGTATTACAGGATAAGAAGGATACCTGCGATCGGTTACTATATCAAAGAGGATTCATTTGACAGCAAACAACTTGGTATAGAGGATCTGTAAGTGAAGAGGATCGAAGACAGTATTTTCGATAATTACGAGAAGAAGGCGGAGGACGGCCGTAAACATACGATTGCGGCTGTTGTCTGTGCGGCAGCACTTCTCCTGTCGGTAATAGTCTTCGTTTATATAGGTAATATCAAGAGCCGCAGAGATGTCGTTATGCCCGAGTTCAATGCTGCGCTCGAAGACGGTGATTACGATAAGGCTCTGATGCTCTACCGTGATGTTCATGATGAGGTCGTTTCTGCTGATCCCGGGCATGAGGATGAGTATTCCGAACAGATAGAGATCATGGATGAGATGGAGACGATAGTAGCTAACCGTCTCGTCAGGATAGAGGACCAGATCCGGACTTCACGTTATCAGCCGTCAGGTGAGGACCTCAGGTTTATGAACGGACTCGGTGAACTCACTTCTTCTCAGATATCCGAGTGGCTCTACAGTATCAGTGAGGAATTCCTTTTGGGGACGATCGAAAAGCCTGATGTTGTGTTTATCTTCGAACAGATGTCGGCTGTCAATAATGTATCTGTTCTTGTTACTCCGCTTCTTAAGGAGATCGAGACGATCGAGGTCGCCAGAGGTGATGTTCAAAGCGCTGAGAGAGCTTTCTCATCCGGCGATTACATTCTTTCCGTTCAGTTATATACCGGTGTCATCGATCAGTATACAGGGTTCGTTTATGACTTCAGCATAAACAGGGTTGCTGAGATCAGAGAGATAATGTATGAGCCCATGATAGAAGAAGGCGAGCATATGCTCGAGACTCTTCGTTACTATTCTGCCGAGCAGATCCTGTCTGATCTGGCTGTAATCTTCCCGGACGATGACAGGATCAATGCAGATCTGCTGGAGGCAACTGCAAATACAAGTCCTACAGTGACATATAACGGCAGCGTAGAGGTTATATGTATACGTCAGCTTATCGCTGACAGGGAGACTGCGGACAACAGTTCGCTTATCGGATCCGGACGGGAGCTGTATCTTACCGGTGATGAGTTTACGGCACTCCTTCAGGAGCTCTATTCCAATGATTATGTTCTGGTAGATCCCGAAGCATTGGTGGATATGAGCGATCCTACATTCCTGATCGAATGTCCTTTGGTAGTCCCGGAAGGTAAAAAGCCTCTGATACTTGTCATAGAGAATCTTGACTACAGTGCCAGGACTTACAGTCTCGGAACATGCAGAAGACTCGTACTCAACGACAGAGGAGAGGTATGCGGTGAGTATGTGAACAGCGACGGACAGACTGTTACTTCACGCAATGCCGAAGCGATCGGAATACTTGATTCATTTGTAGAAGAACACCATGATTTCTCATATAACGGTTCCAAAGGGGTCATATCCATATGCGGATATGAGTCATGCTTCGGATATATCGTAAGCGAAGACGAAGTCGATGACAGGACTGCCGCATTGTCGTCAATGGGGCTTCCGATGGGCGGATATTCTGAGACGGAGATAACTGCCGGCATGAACACGGTTCGGGAGATCGCTACTGCGCTTACTGACAACGGTTGGAAGTTCGCGTCATCTACATATGGCAATATCAATGCTTATGAGTCTGATATGGAGACTATACAGTCTGATACATCCAAATGGCTCGAGCAGATCGCGCCTCTTCTCGGTGATGTTCATATGATCGTATATCCCGGCGGTAATTATATCAACGGAACAGACCCCAGGGCAGAGTACCTTAAGAGTAACGGATTCAGGATCTTCTTCGGGATCGGTCCTTTGCCTTATTACACATATGGTTCAAACTATCTGTACTATGACAGGGCGATCATTAACGAGAGCACCATAAGCAGTTATGACTATTCGCGTCTCTTTAATGCATCCGCCGTGCTCTCTGCCGGTGCTTCGACGCCGTCGGAAACCGAGCCTTCTACGACTACAGGTGAGACAGAAGAATAAGCGCCGTTGTGTCCTCTTCGTTACAGTAGTACTAAATTATCGGACATATATCAAAGATTTATGGCATTAAATATTAAAAAATAATATAATGTATAAAATGCTTTTTGGAGGTGCTTATGGCTAAGACTGACAGATTGTCTGAATATGTTGAGAATGAACCGATCATTTGGAAGGACAGAAAGCGCTACCTCGGATTGCCGATATCTTTTACAGTCTACAAGTTTGACCATAACAGATTCTACAGCAAATACGGGCTTGTAAATACACGTGAAGAGGAGACGCTCCTTTACAGAGTCCTTGATATCAAGCTGAAGAGCTCCATGTGGCAGAAGATATTCAGAGTAGGAACCGTTACGCTCTTTACTGCCGATCAGTCAACTCCCCAGATCGAGATAAAGAATATCAAGCATCCTGCTAAGGTGAAGGCAGCGCTCAGTAAGATCGTTGAGGAAGAACGCGACGAGAAGCGTATCCTCGGTAAGGAAATGTTCGGTGCTGCGGGTATGCTCGACGGTACCAATCCTATCGATTATGTCTGATATTCGATAATAAGAGGTAAGCTTTGGAAACCAGACTTGACAGGTATGAAGGTGCAAGAGAACTGAAGATACGCACTCTGCGGGAACTGATAAACGAATCCGACAAGATCGTTTTTCTCGGTGGCGCCGGTGTATCGACCGAGAGCGGCATCCCTGACTTCAGAAGCGGAGACGGTATCTACAATCAGGAGAGCGGTCTGAATTACAGACCGGTCGATATTATCTCGCATTCTTTCTTTATGGAGCATACTGAGGAGTTTTATGACTTTTACAGACGTAAACTCCTATATCCGAATGCCAAGCCCAATAAAGCACATAAGGCGCTTGTCAGATTAGAGAGACAGGGCAAGCTTATGGCCATCGTTACTCAGAATATCGATAAGCTGCACCAGGACGCCGGAAGCAAGT
>OMQY01000262.1 GCA_900313405.1 uncultured Eubacteriales bacterium | reverse complement strand
GGTCAGGCAAGGAATATCCTCGCATCCAAGGGAGCGGTAGGCAAGAAGATGGACTTCCTCGTTCAGGAGATCAATCGTGAAGTCAATACGATCGGCTCTAAGGCCAATTGTATAGATATAACCAACAGGGTGCTTCAGATGAAGAACCTTGTTGAAGAGATCAGAGAGCAGATCCAGAATCTGGTCTGATCAGGGAGGCAGTCGGTTATGAGATATATCGATATCGGTTTCGGGAACCTGGCGGCAGCTGACAGAGTACTCTGTGTGGCATCCGCAGACTCATCTCCGATACGACGTGTCATATCCGAGGCCAAGGACAGGAGCATGTTGGTTGATGCATGTGCCGGCAGGAAATGCAGAAGTGTTCTCGTGATGGACAGTGATCACATCGTCACAAGTTCACTCGACGTTTCCGAGATACAGAACAAACTGGAGGGCGCATCATGAACTGTTCGGGAGGGCTCCTCATATCGATCTCCGGTCCGTCCGGAGTCGGCAAGAATACGGTGATAACCGAAGTGAGGAAACAGTTCCCGGACTTCAGGCATTCCGTATCGGTTACCACCAGGAAGCCGAGGACCATAGATGCCGAAGGCAATCTCGAGCAGGAGGGGGTCCACTACTTCTTCAGGTCGAGAGATGAGTTCCTTCAGATGGCGGGAATGGGAGAGATACTCGAATACGATGAGTTCGCCGGGAATCTCTACGGGACCCCGTCAGGACCGCTCAAGGAGATGGTGGATAAGGGGCAGAACGTGCTCTTGGATCTCACGATCGCAGGCAGCCTGGCACTTAAGGAGAAGTTCGGTGACGAGGCCGTGACGGTATTCCTGGCACCTCCGTCGCTTGCCGCTCTCAGAGAACGGCTCGAAGGCCGCGGCAGTGAGCCCCCTGAGGTGATCGAGAGACGACTTAAGCAGGCAGAGGTCGAGCTTAAGAAGGCCGACAGATTTGACTACATCGTAGTCAATGACGATCTCGATGAGGCTGTTGCCAGAATCGAGGACATAATAAGAAGCTTCGGGGTCGACCCCGATACTTCGGACGAATAAGATATCGATTGTCCCACGGGACATGTCAGATAGTAAAGAACAGAAGAACAAAGAACAAAAAGAAAGAAGGAATTAAAGATGTTAGTTGATCCGCCTATTGAACAGATGCTTCCCAAGACAGCATGTGCCTATGAGCTTGCAGTTCTCGTAAGCCAGAGAGCATGTCAGCTGGTTGACGGTGCTCAGCCTATGGTACCCGAGTCCGCTGCGAACATGGTATCTCTCGCTTGCCGTGAGGTCGCTCAGGGTAAGGTAGTTGTTGTTCCCGGAGATCACACCAAGGAGATGGTTGTGCCCAAGACAAAGGAAGCCCGTGAGGCTGAGAAGGCTGCTCAGAAGCAGAGAGAAGAGCAGGAGAGCTACAAGAGATTCACTGCCGCAGTAGATGAACAGGTTGCAGAAGAGCAGCCCGCTGAGGCTCAGGAGATCGTTTTCGAGACTGTTGAGGCAGGGCAGGAGCAGGCAGAAGATGCCGAGTACGAGGATGAAGAGGCTGTAGCCGAGTCATCCGACGAGGAGTGAGGTGCGAAGAATGCCTGTTGAGAAGACAATGGAAAAGATCGTATCCCTTGCCAAGGTAAGAGGATTCGTATATCCCGGTTCCGATATCTATGGCGGTCTTGCCAATGCGTGGGACTTCGGTCCTCTTGGCGTACAGCTCAAGAACAATGTCAAGGCTGCATGGTGGAAGAAGTTTGTACAGGAGAATCCCTACAACGTAGGTGTTGACTGTGCTATCCTGATGAATCCTCAGGTATGGGTGGCATCCGGACATGTCGGCGGCTTCTCCGATCCCCTGATCGACTGTAAGCAGTGCAAGGCCCGTCAGAGAGCCGATAAGATCGTAGAAGATTTTAATGCTGCCAACGGTATCAACGATGTTCCCGTAGAGGGCATGAGCGAAGACGAGATGGTCGCTTACATCAAGGAGAAGAATATTCCCTGTCCCGTATGCGGCGGTCACAATTTTACGGATATCAGGAAGTTCAACCTGATGTTCAAGACATTCATGGGCGTTACCGAAGATGCCAAGAATGAGGTCTACTTAAGACCTGAGACAGCACAGGGTATCTTCGTTAACTTTAATAACGTTCAGCGTTCATCGCGTAAGAAGATCCCGTTCGGTATCTGCCAGATCGGTAAGGCATTCCGTAACGAGATCACACCCGGTAACTTCATCTTCAGGACAAGAGAGTTCGAGCAGATGGAGCTGGAGTTCTTCTGCGAGCCCGGCACGGACCTTGAGTGGTTCGATTACTGGAAGAACTATTGCCATGACTGGCTCAAGGGCTTAGGTCTTAAGGACGATGAGCTCCGTACGAGAGATCACGCCAAGGAAGAGCTGGCATTCTATTCCAAGGCTACAACGGACTTCGAGTTCCTTTTCCCGTTCGGTTGGGGTGAGCTCTGGGGCGTAGCAGACAGAACGGATTACGATCTGAAGCAGCATATGGAATTCTCCAAGCAGGATCTGTCCTACTTCGATCCCGCTAAGAACGAGAAGTATGTTCCTTACGTTATCGAGCCTTCGCTCGGTGCGGACAGAGTAACTCTCGCATTCCTGTGCGCGGCATACGATGAGGAGGAACTCGAAGGCGGCGATACAAGGACCGTTATGAGATTCCATCCGTTCCTCGCTCCGATCAAGATCGGCGTCCTGCCCCTGTCGGCCAAGCTGTCCGACAAGGCTATGGATATCTATTCCACACTGTCCAAGAAGTATATGTGCGAGTTCGACGACAAGCAGTCGATCGGTAAGCGCTACAGAAGACAGGACGAGATCGGTACACCTTATTGCGTCGTTTACGATTTTGATTCCGAGAACGACGGATGCGTAACGATCCGAGAGAGAGATACCATGAAGAACGTCGAGTTCGAACCCGGTAATGTAAGATTCCCGATCGATAAGCTGGGAGAGTTTTTCGATGGGAAATTTGAATTCTGATTCTTAAAAGACCTGAATCGTTAAGGCAAAGGTCTTTTGAATAAACAAACACTATAACGAAAGGCGGGCATTAAGATGGCAACAAAGTATGTTTATCTGTTTTCCGAAGGCAACGGAAAGATGCGTGAACTCCTCGGCGGTAAGGGTGCGAACCTCGCTGAGATGACAAACCTCGGGTTACCTGTTCCTCAGGGCTTCACTATCACGACAGAGGCGTGTACGAAGTATTATGAGGACGGCAGGCAGATCAACGATGAGATCTTCGGGCAGATAATGGAATATATCGGCAAACTCGAAGGCATCACCGGTAAGAAATTCGGAGATCTTGATAACCCGCTGCTGGTATCGGTACGTTCAGGTGCAAGAGCGTCGATGCCCGGTATGATGGATACTATCCTTAACCTGGGTCTTAATGAGGACGTTGTCGGCGTTATCGCCAAGAAGTCCGGTAACCCCAGATGGGCATGGGACTGCTACAGAAGATTCATCCAGATGTATTCCGATGTAGTTATGGAAGTCGGTAAGAAGTATTTCGAGGAGCTGATCGATAAGATGAAGGCTTCTCGTAAGGTCACACAGGATGTAGACCTCACAGCCGGCGATCTGCAGGAACTCGCTAACCAGTTCAAGGCCGAGTACAAGGCCAAGATCGGTGAGGACTTCCCGAGCGATCCTAAGGTTCAGCTCATGGGTGCCATCAAGGCCGTCTTCCGTTCATGGGATAACCCCAGAGCAAACATCTACAGAAGAGACAACGACATCCCTTATTCATGGGGTACTGCCGTTAACGTTCAGTCCATGGCTTTCGGTAACATGGGTGACGACTGCGGTACAGGTGTTGCTTTCACAAGAGACCCTGCTACAGGTAACAAGGGACTTTTCGGTGAGTTCCTTACAAACGCTCAGGGCGAGGACGTTGTTGCCGGTGTAAGAACACCTATGCACATCTCCGAGATGGAGCAGAAGTTCCCCGGAGCATTCAAGCAGTTCACAGATGTATGCAATATCCTTGAGACACACTACAGAGATATGCAGGACATGGAGTTCACAGTAGAAGCAGGTAAGCTCTACATGCTCCAGACAAGAAACGGTAAGAGAACAGCTCAGGCTGCTATGAAGATCGCAT